>CAMBBZ010000018.1 GCA_945863965.1 Chitinophaga pinensis
CGCATCTGTTCCTGTAAATAATCGCATAGTAGCTGAAATGGGCTTTTCATATTCTATTCCAAAAGTAATGCAATTCTATTGATAAGGTTGGCAAAGATGAACGCATGCGCAATAGTCTTACTTTACATTTCCTTGATTTTCGGCAAACAACTTGACAGCTGTATTGTTAATTTTAAGTGAAAAAACTTGTCTCTGTTCAAGAATTGCCCCTATCGCTCGAAGCCGCTTGGGATTTCTTTTCTTCCCCCAAAAATTTGAATGAAATTACCCCCGACGACATGACCTTCAAAATAACCTCGGAAATTCCCGAAAAAATGTACGAAGGCATGTTCGTGACCTATAAAATTTCCCCCTTTTTAGGAATACAACTCGATTGGTGTACCGAAATTACCCATATCAAAGACCGTGCTTTTTTTGTCGATGAACAACGTAAAGGTCCCTACAATATCTGGCACCACGAACACCATTTCGAAGCCATTGAAGGCGGTGTGAAAATGACCGATATCCTTAATTACGATATTGGAAAAGGTTTCCTTGGACCCATTGCCGGTGCCTTATTCGTAGATGCCAAAGTAAAAGGCATTTTCGATTATCGCTATACCAAGCTAATAGAACTATTCGGTAGTTTTTAGAACAAACGCGTTGCCAACCCTTTTGCACATTTTCAAAATAACTTCCGATTCAAAGTTGAATTGCCAAGTGTAAATAAAAAATACCGACTTTTGCGTTCTAATATAGTGAATGTAAAGCGAATTTTTCCCCTTATTTTATGTTTGCAATTGGGCGTGATGCATGCGCAAAGTCGCATCGATGCGTCTTTATTATTCGGGGGAATGCAACCGCACAGCGCGTACACGGAAGCCCTGAGGGCTCCTGTTTACGGTCTGCAAGTAGATGCCGATTGGGAACTTCCCAATGAATTAAGAGTGCCCAACCCCTTGGAGGAACGCAAATATTTAATGCGTTACCTGGGAACAACCGTGTTGGTAATGAATATGGGATTGCCGGTAACGGGCTATCAAATGGGCGCCGGCGTTTCCATGGGTGCGGGATTGCCGTTTAATAAAAACCTGATGATACGGTGGCGTTTGACGCACGGATTGTCGTATTTGACCCAAAAATACGACAGCACCACCCTGCCTATTAACTATGCCATTGGCTCTCATTTGAACTATTTGGCCATGTTAAGTGCCGACGTGCGGTTTACGGTGAATCGATTTGGGATTTTAGCGGGCGTGAATTTAACCCATTGTTCCAATGGTAATTACAGCAAGCCCAATGTGGGTTTGAATGCGTTCAATGTGAATGTGGGGGTTACGTACAGGCCGTATAAAACATCGAACCGCAAGCAATATTACGAGGCCAAAAAGCGGTATTTTGCTTTTCCGTTGGCAGCCGGATTGAAATTAGCTACAAACCAGAAAAGTCTAGAATATCCCCGACGGAGTTATATCTGGATTGCCGATGTGAGTTACCGAAATCAAAAGAGTAAGTTTTCGTTTTGGGATGTAGGTCTCGATGGATTTTTAGATCCCAATTACCAATGGAACGATGACGGTGCCTTAACGCGTGCGGGCGAATCCGAAAATTACGAATTGGCGGTTAGGGGAGGAAAGGTGTTCCTTTTTGGGCGTTTGGGACTCCGTTTTGACTTGGGGATGTATATTGTAAAGCCGTATCACAGTGAAAAACCGTGGTTTTATAATGCTTTTGGATTGGATTACCGATTGGGACACCATTGGGTAGCCAGAAGTCGGTTGAAGGCCCATTTAAATAAGGCCGATTACATGGAATTCGGATTGAGTTATTTGTGGAATTAGGTCTATACAATAAACTAACTTTGCTGTAAAATGAAGCGTTGGCTTATTGTGTTAGGAGCGGTTTTATGGATTAACGGTTTGGCAGCGCAGCTGTGGACGCCCTTAGATTCCATAAGGATGAGCTTGAAGCGCAAGCCCACTTTGGGAGCGGGTTTAGACAGTCGGCGTTCCTATTTAAGAGGGAAACCCATTGACATCTTTGGATTGCGGGTAGGGGCCGATTATCAAAAAACGGCCGGCTATATTGGCTTATACACGACCGCGTTTCAAGACGAGACCGATAATATGTATTCGTATTTTTATCTCAGTGGAATTGGCGAATACCGTTGGTTTAAAAATTACCGTTGGTTTTTAGCACAAACGGTTCAAGTAGGGGTAGGGTCGGCCAACCTGTCGTTTAAATTGCCCGATGGGACCTACGATTACCGCGATTTGATGTTGATACCCATAGAAACCGGCGTTAATGCCACCTACCGCGTATGGCGATATTTTGGCCTATCTGCTGGATTGGGCGCTCGATTTTCTCTTACGCCCAATAGTTACTTTTCTGCCTCGTATTACACGTTTGGCGTATGTGTGTATACCGATGAAATCGGCAAAACGGTTGACAAAGTATTACACCATTAATTCGTATTACACGTTTGGCGTATGTGTGTATACCGATGAAATCGGCAAAACGGTTGACAAGGTATTACACCATTAATTAACGCGCTTTTTTGCTTTCGAGGTGCGCAATATATTCAACGATTTTTTCTACATCGATGCGATTGGCCACGATTTTTTTATTTTCATCTAATAAGAAAATAGTGGGACTTGATATTACGTAATAGGCCTGAAGGGCTTCGGCATAGCGTTGGTCTATGACTTCCCCACGAAGTAAATTGGTGAATTCAGAAATTTCAGGATGCGCGGCTAAATATTCGTACCATTCCTTTTTCTTATTTCCCGCAGCTAGGGTAATGACTTTCCACCCTTTTGCTTTATTTTCTTCGTAGATTTTGGCGATTTTAGGCATTATTTCCTTGCAATGTCCGCAGGTTGGATCCCAAAACATTAAAATGGTATAGGGGGCCTTGATGCTATTTGTTTTGATCCATACAGAATCTTGATTTTTCAATTGCAGATCGGCGGCTTGGGCTCCAATGAGTGAATAGGAGCGGCGGTAGGCGTTATTGCACATGTTGGATGTGGTGGTACTATCGACCCACCACGTGCGACCCGCGCAATATTGCGACAGCGCCATATGCACAAATACCCGGTCTAATCCCATTATTTTGCTCGATTCGAATCGATTGGTTAGGTACCAAATGAGGTATTTTTCGTTTTCCAAACTATATTGGGCTTGTCGTAAAATATCATTGCACGCCTCGATACTGGAGTCGGCGTCGGGTATAATAACATTATCAAAGTAGTAATCGAGTTTGGTTTTTAGCACATTCACGGGCATTCTAACGAGTGCTTCTTCATTGAAGTCTACGTTTTCCCAATAGTGCGTTTTGAAATAGCGGTATCTCCAGCTTGAATCGATGAGCCCATTTTCATCTTTGGGCGGTTCGGGTACGTCTATGGGCATTAGGGCCAATAGGAATCGCGACAGCATGGAGCTGGGATGTTGGGCTACAAACAAACTGTCGGCATCCATTTTTTCTTGAAGCAACGCATTCCTGCGGGGCGTGAACAACGCAATAGTTTCCTCGGTACTGTCTTTTTTTATGGTAGCATCGATTTCAATGATTTGTTCAATAATGGCTGTCTTTTGGTTTTGATAACCCACAAACCAAGTATTTTCATCAGAACCCTCTACTTTCATATTTTTGTAGTAGTCGTGAGCATAAAACGACGTATCGGTTTTGATGGTAAAATCCTGATCGTCGTCGATTAGGAATTCAAAAAAATCGGCTTTTTCTGGCAATACAAACAAGTACATGCCGCGTTGTAGGAGCTTGTTTCCTTTAAATTCTGCAACGCCTTTTTTATTTACAACCGCTGTATCTCGCAGGTATTTCCCGCCAATATGGTGGTCTGCCAATAATACGGTTTCGCCTTCTTTCAGTCCTTTAATAATGAATTTGATGCTATACGCTCCCGCTATGCGACCGTCCCAAGGTTTGGCGTTTTTAATTTTGGGGTAGTTGCCTACCGCCGCTGTTTTATCGTAGGTGTGAGGGTTTTTGTATGCAACAATGCGCTCGCTTTTCGGATAAATTTTATTGAAATTATTGGGCGCAGGCGCCGGTGTTTGGGCGTAGCTCATTTGCAAACAAATGAGGGTACTGAGAATAAGGCCGAACTTCTTCATTGTATTGCTGTAGATTTGTGTAAGTGTAAGACAAATTTCGTACCAAATTGGTTTACTAGGGTGAAAAATTATTCTTTTTATGAACAGGTTTTCGATGTAGTGCGCGCGGTGCCCTACGGACGTGTGACTACCTATGGAGCCATTGCTAATTATTTAGGGGCTAAACGGAGCTCTCGTTTGGTGGGTTGGGCCATGAACATCAGTCACGGCACGTTGCCTCCCGTTCCCGCGCACCGCGTTGTAAATCGACAAGGATTGTTAACAGGTAAATCGCATTTTGCCCATCCCAACCGAATGCAGGAATTATTAGAATCGGAGGGAGTGGCCGTAGCCGGCGATCAGGTTGTTGGTTTTAACGATATTTTTTGGGACCCTTCTTCATTAGATCGTCCTTGAATAATCCCCACCATTGTTTTCTGGGATAGGGGGCATGCACACTTACAGAAGGCATGTCGCGCACCACGTGTGGCGTAATTAAAGAATGTGCGTGCAGGGCAATGGAACGATCGGGAAGGTTGTTTTTGGCTCCGTATTTCAAGTCGCCGATAATGGGACAACCTACTTTAGACAATTGGGCGCGTATTTGGTGAAAGCGACCGGTTTCGAGGGTGATTTCATATAAATAACGACCCGCTAAACTGGCTAGTAATTTGTAGTGCATTACCGAATGTTTAGCTGCGCCCCGGGGTTGGTTATAGGCATGGGCTCTATGGGTCTCAGAATCCTTAATTAGATAATGTTCCAAGGTGCCCGATTCCTCAAGTAAAGGAATTGAAGTTAGGGCGTGATAAATTTTGATGTTTTCTTTATCGCGAAAAATATCGTTCAAGCGGGTTAAGGCCTTTGACGTTTTGGCGAATAAAACCACACCACTGACCGGGCGATCAATGCGGTGCACCAATCCTACGTAAGCGGCTCCCGGTTTTTTATATTTTACACGGATGTATTCCTCCGCCATTTCCAAAAGGTGTACGTCTCCGGTGGAATCTCCCTGTGATGGAACCCCTGCGGGTTTGTTAACGAACAATAAATGATTGTCTTCCCAAAGTACGTCAAGCATAAATGCAAAGGTACGCGCTTTTTGTCGTTGACTCCGGCTATTTTAATTAGGAAGCCCGACTTCTTATCGTATTTTTGCGGCTTTATATGCGCGCGCTGTGGTCCCGATATCGGGTTGAAGTTAGAAATATTTTTCAGTTATCGTATCCTATTATATTAGGACAACTGGGTTTGGTTTTAATGGGTGTGGCCGATACCATCATGGTGGGCCGACTGGGGAAAGAAGCCCTCGCGGGTGTGAATCAGGCCAACAGCCTTTTCTTTATGACCAGCGGCCTCACGTTTGGGGTGTTGTTTGCCGTTAGTGCTTTGGTTAGTATTAAAGTGGGGGAGCGCAAGGCCAGCGACGGATTTATTATCTACAGAGCCGGTCTTATTGTAAGCCTATTGCTTTTTGTATTCCAATTTGGAATCCTCGAGTTTTTTACCGCGCATTTTGATTGGCTGCAACAAACCGATGCCGTGAACGAAATAGCGCCTAAATATTTGCGCATTGTGAATTGGTCGGTATTGCCCATGTTGGTTTTTTTAGCCGCTCGACAGTTTACCGATGGTTTAGGCCATACCAAAATTTCAATGGTATTTACGATCGGTGGTTTGTTGTTGAATGTGGTGTTAAACGCCATTTTGATTTACGGATTTTGGGGAATTCCTGCCATGGGGTGCGAAGGAGCCGCTTGGGCCACCTTAATATCTCGAATCGCGATGATGCTCGCGGCGTTATGGTATGTGCGGTATTCGAAATTCATGAAAACCTACGTTCCCGCTATCATGCCCAAATGGCGTGCGGTATGGTCGGAAACAATCGGTATCTGGAAAATGGGAATTCCCATAGCACTTCAAACATTTGCCGAATGGGCTTGCTTCTCGGTTTCGGGCATAATGGTAGGTTGGTACGGTGAAGTGCAAGTTGCAGCTCATGCCGTGGCCTTAAACGCCGCTTCGGTTACGTATATGGTTGCCAGCGGTATTGGTATGGCCGGAAGTATTTTGGTCGGTAACGGGTACGGCGAACACAACGTCCAAAAAATTCGCAGGGTGGCTCATGCCACGTTTATTCTTATGGTGGCATTTGAACTTATGAATGCCTTGATATTTATTATATTTAACAAACAAATAGCGGGACTTTACGGAGTTGAAGCCGATGTAATGCCGATTATATTGCCCTTGTTTTTACTGGCGGCGGTTTTTCAAGTGAGCGATGGCATTCAGGCCGCCGCCATGTCGCTGCTGCGCGGTATAAAGGACGTTCTATGGGCCAGTATCATTTCGGTATTCTCTTATTGGGTTGTCAGTATGCCGCTTTCTTATTATTTAGGGGAAGTTTTGAAAAAAGAAGTTTACGGGGTCTGGACCGGCTTTACCGTCGGATTATTAGTGGCCTCCATACTCGGCGTATATCGGTTTTACCAAAAAATCACTAAATTGTCTTTCACATGAAAAAATATTTTGTCTTAACCCTGTTTTTCTTGGGAATTCTGGGAACGGTAGGGGCGCAAAGCGCACCATGGTCGCGCCGGGTGCAAGCGGGACTTACCCCATCAACCCAATTTCGGTTGCTTTCGCAAGTAAGCCCAATGAAGAGATCGACCTTCACCGAAAAGATATTGCGAGATTCATTTAGCAATTCCGATCATTTCCAAAATTCAATCAGTGGCTTCATTGGCGTTGTATTTCAACGGGAACGCAATGTTGCTTTTGCGGTTTCCCTGGGTGTGCAACAATGGGGATTTATCCGACGCAAAGAAGGGGGCATGTTTGGGTACCAACCGCATCCCGATTTAGACGTTTATGCCCATTTTGTAGACGGACCGGTACAAATAATGGATTATCATTTTACTCAGCGTTATCTTACTTTAGATTTGCAATATTTACGTCGCTTGGATGGGGTGAGCCTTAGAATTCCAAATACAGAATTGTATGGGTTTGTTTCTGCCATTCCCGGTGTTTTAGTTCAAGATAAGGTACGTATTAAAACAAGGGGTTTTTCCTTAGACGAAGGAACGGATGTTGATGTGTACGATTATACAGTTGATTTAGACCCCGTGGATAGACCCGTCATTAATCAAGTAGTCAATCCGGTGTTTAATGTGTTTGCAGCCATTGGGTTACGGGCCGAATACGCCCTCGATGATAAAATTAAACTTTTGGCACAGCCACGCGTAGATATGGCCTTAATTCCAAACTTTAACGGGGTACAACAAGCCAACAGTTTTAGATTTTCACTAGATCTAGGGATTGTTTATCCTTTACCATAACAGGGTTGTAACATGGCATGTAATGCGACGCTATAGCATCTCATTACAACAGTGCATTATCTACGACCTCGCGCCATTGCATCTCATTACAACAGTGCATTGCCTACGACCTCGCTAACTATGTGACGCCACATCAAAGTAAGGTAACCCTGCATTATATGCAACACCGCATGTTATGAAACGATTCCCACAAAAAAAGGGCTGCCATGGGCAGCCCTTTTTGTTGGAATTATAAACCGATATTATTTGCCGTTTAATTTGGCTTTGTAATATTCTCTATTCAGGGTGGCGATAACAGACATTGGAATTTCTTTAGGGCATTCCGCTGCGCACGCGCCGGTATTGGTGCACGCACCGAAACCTTCGGCATCCATTTGATCTACCATTGCCACAACGCGCGATTGACGTTCGGGTTGGCCTTGGGGAAGCATAGACAATTGGGTTACTTTAGCACCCACGAATAACATCGCAGAGGCGTTTTTACACGCACTTACACAAGCACCACAACCAATGCACATAGCCGCCTGAAAGGCCGTATCGGCCACTTCCTTAGGAATAAGCACTGAATTGGCATCTACCGCGTTTCCGGTATTCACAGAAACGTATCCGCCTGCTGATATAATGCGGTCGAATGCACTGCGGTTAACACTTAAATCTTTAACTACGGGAAATGCATTGGATCTCCAAGGTTCTACCACTATCGTATCACCGTCCTTAAAGCTGCGCATATGCAACTGACAGGTGGTTACACCCCCTTTAGGTCCGTGCGGACGTCCGTTAATGACCATGGAGCACATTCCACAAATTCCTTCGCGGCAATCGTGATCAAACGCGATGGGTTCAGCACCATTTTCGATGATTTGCTCGTTTAATACATCGAACATTTCAAGGAAGCTCATATCGGGACTGGCTTGTACTTTGTGATCTTCAAATTGGCCTACTGCATTTTCATTCTGCTGGCGCCATACTTTTAGGTTGATATTCATCGTATTTCCCATTTCGATTACTTGTAACTGCGTTGTTGAATTTTAATATTTTCGTAAATTAAATCTTCACGGTGTAGTTCATACTCGTGATTTCCTTTGTTTTCCCAAGCGAAAACATTCAAGAAGTTTTCGTCGTCGCGAAGTGCTTCGCCTTCTGGTGTTTGGTGCTCTTCACGGAAGTGACCTCCACAACTTTCTTCACGGGCAAGGGCGTCTAAGCACATTAATTCGCCAAGCTCTAAGAAGTCGGCTACGCGACCTGCTTTATCAAGTTCGGGATTAAAACCACTATCAGATCCGGGCACGCGAACATTCTTGTAAAAATCTTCGCGGAGGGCACGAATTTGTGCGATGGCTTCGTTCAATCCTTCTGCATTACGACCCATACCACATTTATCCCACATGATAAGTCCCAACTCGCGGTGGTAACTTTCAACGGTGCGCGTTCCTTTGATTTTTAGGAAGCCAGATATACGTTCGTTGGCGCGGTTTTCAGCTTCTACAAACGCTTCGTGATCGGTTGAAATGGGTTTGGTATGAATTTCGTTACTTAGGTAGTTTCCTACAGTGTAAGGAATTACGAAATATCCATCGGCCAAACCTTGCATTAGGGCCGAAGCACCTAAGCGGTTGGCACCGTGATCAGAAAAATTAGCTTCACCCAAGGCATACAATCCTGGAATGGTGGTTTGCAATTCGTAATCTACCCACAAACCACCCATGGTGTAATGCACCGCTGGATAAATACGCATCGGTGCCTCGTAGGGATCTTCTGCGGTGATTTGCTTGTACATATCGAAAAGATTACCGTACTGCTCTTTGATTTTTTCTTTACCTAAGCGCAATAAGGTTTCGTCGTCGGGATTGGCAATGCCGTTTTTAGTGGCTTCTGCACGACCGTACTTATTCATCATGTTATGCTTGAAGTCTAAGTAAACAGCCATTTTGCTGGGTCCTACGCCATATCCCAAGTCACAACGCTCTTTGGCGGCGCGGCTGGCGATATCGCGTGGAACGAGGTTACCAAAAGCGGGATAACGGCGTTCTAAGTAATAATCGCGTTCTTCCTCTGGAATGTCGTTGGGATGGCGGGTATCGCCTTGTTTTTTGGGGACCCAAATCCGGCCGTCGTTACGAAGCGATTCGCTCATTAACGTAAGCTTCGATTGGTAGTGTCCGGAAACGGGTATGCAGGTAGGGTGAATTTGCGTAAAGCAGGGATTGCCAAAATGGGCACCCGCTTTATGCGCTTTCCACGCGGCCGTTACGTTACTGCCCATGGCATTGGTACTTAAATAAAACACGTTGCCATAGCCACCTGTGCACAATAAAACCGCATGGGCAAAATGGCGTTCAAGTTTTCCCGTAATAAGGTTTCTAGCGATAATACCGCGGGCTTTGCCGTCGATTTTTACCACTTCTACCATTTCGTGGCGGGTATGCATGGTAACATTACCCAATCCTATTTGGCGTTCTAATGCGGAATACGCACCTAAAAGCAACTGCTGACCGGTTTGTCCAGCGGCATAAAATGTGCGCTGTACTTGCGTACCACCAAAAGATCGGTTGCTAAGGGTTCCTCCGTATTCGCGGGCAAATGGAACGCCTTGAGCCACACATTGATCAATAATATTGGTAGATACTTCGGCTAAGCGGTGCACATTGGCCTCGCGTGAGCGATAATCACCACCTTTAATGGTATCGTAGAATAAACGGTGAACACTGTCTCCGTCGTTTTGATAATTTTTAGCGGCATTGATTCCTCCTTGTGCGGCGATAGAATGCGCGCGACGCGGAGAATCTTGAAAGCAGAATGCCGAAACTTTGTATCCCATTTCTGCCAATGTAGCTGCCGCGCTGGCTCCTGCCAAACCGGTACCTACGACAATGATATTGAGGTGGCGCTTGTTAGCGGGATTCACCAAGGGAACGGAACTTTTGTATTTAGTCCATTTCTGATCTAAAGGTCCTTCTGGTATTTTAGCGTCTAGTTTCATACAATTATTTTATGATGCCGAGGTACATTACCACGGGGATGAGAGCAAATGTTAAGGGAACAACGATAGAGAAAACCACACCGATGCTTTTGATCATAGGGGTATAGGATTTGTGATTGATTCCCAGCGTTTGAAAAGCACTTCCAAAACCGTGTAATAAGTGGTAGCCGAGTCCAGCGCATCCCAAAACATACACGATAACTGCGAGAGGGTCTTGGAAAGTTTGCTTCATTTCGATGTATAAGTTTTCCAAATGGGCGCCAGAGGCGTATTCCAAATGGCCTAATTCATGGGGAATTCCGAAACGACTAACCACCCAAAAATGTTTTAGGTGCATGACTAAGAAAATCAAAATGATGGACCCCAACAAGCCCATGCTGCGTGAATACCACTTGCTGTTGGCGTTACCGGGACTTGCGGAGTATTTGGCTGTGCGGCTTTTGCGGTTGGCAATCGTTAACTGAAATCCTTGAATAATGTGCCAAAGTAATCCTGCAAAAAGTCCGATTTCTGCGGCACGGATGAACCAATTTTTGGCCATGAATTCTGCCGCTACGTTAAAAGTTTCTCCTCCGTCGTTGAAAAATACGGTGGCGTTGATGGCGCAGTGTACCATAAGAAAGGCGATCAATGAGATGCCTGTAACTGCCATAATCAGTTTTCGTCCGAGACTCGAAGAAAACACAAACGATAATACTCCCATATTTAGTTTTGTATCGGTTTTTTAAATTTAGGCAAATTTACAAAAAGCTAGGTATAATCGGCGGTGTTAATTAGGGCAGGACTTATTTAGAATGAGTTTAGTTAACGACGAAAACTCTTTTTTTTCGGATAATCGGATGCAATGGGTAATATTTCAAATAACCATATCATTGGGTAGATGCTCTTAGGGTGCTGATTGACTGAAACCTACGTGTTTTTTGAGTCCAAAGGAAGCTTCTTTAATTGTTACGCAAAAAATGCAAAAAGTATCCACATTATTATTTGTGATTTTTGCGTAATATTTGAAGGGTCAACGATTTCAAAGGAGCTTCGAACGTTTGTTAATACCCGAAAAGCTGTTATAATTCTTGCTGCATTTGGTGCATACGTTGTACGTATTTCCCCAAGATATCAAATTCCAAATTGACCTTGGAACCGCTGAGCAGTTGTCCGAGGTTGGTTTTGTCCCATGTATGGGGAATGATAGCCACACTGAATGCATTGGGGAATGAATCTACCACAGTCAAACTAACTCCGTTAATGGTAATACTGCCTTTAGGAACGGTGATACCTGCACCTAAAGGATAGGAAATAAAAATTATGTTGGAACCATTGAGGTCGTGGATTTCATCTACCGTACCCACTGTATCAACATGGCCCTGCACGATATGTCCATCGAATCGACCGTTAGCCGCTAAACAGCGCTCTATATTGGCCCGATGTCCTTCTTTCCAAAAACTCAAATTAGTCCGGTTTAGGGTCTCCTGTATGGCTGTAACCCGATAATGATTATGGGCAAGATCTATGTGAACGATTGTGAGGCAAATACCGTCGTGAGCCAAACTTTGATCTACACGAAGTTCCTGGGCAACGACGTTTTGGAAGGTAAAATGGACGTTACTCCCTTCGGCGATGCGGGAAACGAGTGTGGCGGTATCTTCAATTATTCCGGTAAACATATGACAGGATTATACAACACCCTTGTGACAAAAAGGTTCTTGTAAACGGCAAAAATATGACATCTTGACACAAAACCCTATTTTTGTAGACTTGGCAAAGTGTTTGTCTCACATGAAATCAAACGATGTTTAACATGAATAAGAAGTCAAAAAATAAACCTCAAGACGACGTGGTTAATCCCGAATTAGATACTCAAGATTCTGTCACATCTTCAAACGAAAATGAAATCGAAGATGGGGAAACAGCGCTACCTATAGCGGAGGAAGAGGCAGAGGCAGAAACAGAAGCCGGTGATCCTGTACAGTTGGAAAAAGAGAAATATTTACGTTTATACAGTGAGTTTGAGAATTTTCGCCGCCGAACCAATAAAGAACGCCTTGATTGGATGCAAACGGCGAGCAAGGATTTGATGGTAGAGCTTCTTCCTGTTGTCGACGATATGGAACGTGCCATGAAGTCAATGCAGCATGCGGGTGACGTAAAATCGGTTGAAGGCATGGAACTTGTTTTCAAAAAGCTATACGGTACGTTGGTGAAAAAAGGACTTAAGCCGATGGAGTCGCAAGGCGAATCTTTTGATCCTGAAATTCATGAAGCGGTTACGCAGTTTGAGGCCCCTACAGAAGACATGAAGGGCAAGGTTATCGATGAGTTAGAAAAAGGCTATTTTTTGAATGATAAAGTAATCCGTTTCGCCAAAGTGGTGGTCGGCAAATAAAATATGGGCAAGAGAGATTATTACGACATACTAGGGGTTCCTAAGAGTGCCACTACAGACGAGTTAAAGAAGGCGTATCGCAAATTAGCCATTAAATACCACCCCGACAAAAACCCCGACAATAAAGAGGCAGAGGATAAATTTAAGGAGGCGGCCGAGGCTTATGATGTACTAAGTACTCCTGATAAAAAAAGTCGCTACGATCAATTCGGTCATTCGGGTATGAGTGGCAGTGCTGGATTTGGCGGCGGTGGCGGCGGATTCAGTATGGACGATATTTTCTCTCAATTTGGGGATGTTTTCGGGGATGACAGTGTTTTTGGTTCCTTTTTTGGAGGCGGCGGTGGCGGTCGTGGTCGTGGCAATCGCAGAACCGTAGGATCTAATATCCGAATCAAACTGAAGCTATCCTTAGCCGACATGCGCAATGGGGTAGAGAAAAAAGTAAAATACCGACGTATGGTCGCGGCTCAGGATGTTAAATTCGGTAGTTGTAGGCATTGCGGCGGAAGTGGCGCTATAAAGCAAGTTACCAATACATTCTTAGGCCAAATGGCTACCCAAAGTGCCTGTCCGGTTTGCCAAGGTTTAGGTCAGGTAATAGAGAGTAAACCTAAAGAAGCCAACGAACAGGGTCTGATTGCACAGGAATTTGAAACCAGCATCAAAATCCCAGGCGGCGTTGCCGAGGGAATGCAATTGAGCGTTCAAGGCAAAGGAAATGAAGGTCCAGCCGGAGGTGCATCGGGCGATTTGATCGTGCTTATTGAAGAAGTTCCCCATGAAGAATTAAAGCGCGACAACAACAACGTATTGTACAATTTGTGGTTGAGCTTTCCAGAAGCGGCAATGGGAGCGAGTATCGAAGTGCCAACCCTCGATGGGAAAGCCAAAATAAAGGTCGATTCCGGCACCCAAGCGGGTAAAGTGTTGCGTTTAAAAGGAAAGGGCTTCCCCGACCTAAACGGATACGGAACGGGCGATCAATTGGTAGTGATTAACGTATATGTGCCTCAAAAAATTAGTGCGGAAGAGAAAGAATTGCTCCTAAAACTTCAAGAAAGCAAAAATTTCAAGCCCGACGAAGACAATAAGTCGTTTTTTGACCGTATGAAAGACTTTTTTTAAGCGGGCTGAAGTTCCGCTTTTTCTTTTTCTTTAATATTGCATATGCAAACCGCTTTTTTCAGACAATTGAGTCTGACCTTAATGGTGTCTTTTGTGTTACCCCTACTGGGTCAAACCATTGATTTCAGCCAATATCAGCCTGCCCAATCTCAAGGAGATGTGCCCCTTACTTTGAAAAAAAGTACCACTTCTTTGGTTCAGGAAAATATTAGACAAATCAAGAAAAAAACGGACGATCGCCGTAGTAAACGTCAAGAACAAGAGCATTCGATTCGCGTAGGTTTCGTAGAGGAAGAACTACTAACGGGCGGACAGATTCTCTACGGAGAGGCAATGTCTGAATATGTCGAAAAAGTAGGCTTAAAGGTATTGGAGTCTTACCCCGATTTATCAGATAAGCTTCAATTTTATGTATTGCGGTCGCATGTGCCCAATGCCTATACCACCTCTGGCGGATTGGTTTTTGTGAGTATTGGTTTGTTGGCTCGGATCGAAAACGAAGCCCAATTGGCTGTGATTTTGGCGCACGAAATACAGCATTATATCAAAAGGCACGCGCTGCAGTCGTATAAAGATGTTGAAAATGCCAAGAAAAATACCTCAGAAGAAGATTTAGAATCAAAGCTCAGCCAGTTGTATCGATTTTCTAAAGATCAAGAGTTAGAGGCCGATGACTTAGGATATGAGATGATTTCCAAAACCGATTACGATTTGAAAGAGGGCATTTATGTTTTTGAGATGCTAAAGTACAGTGCGTATCCGTTCTTAGAAACTCCCATCACATTAGATTCTTTTGCCTCTCGGTATTATGTATTTCCAGAAGATTTACAAGAGCGTATTCGAAAAGAAATAGAAAAGTCGGATGCCGAAAATAAAACGGCCGATGAAAAAGAATTAATCGATCCCAATAGAACCCATCCCCATTTGGATATGCGTATGTTGGCACTTAGAGATCGGGTGGCGAAGTTGACTGCCAATCAATCAGGTAAGCGTACCTATATAGTTGGAAAAGCTTCTTTTGATGAAATGCAGAAAATTGCGCGTCATGAATTATTGCTTTTATTTATGAGGCGCGCCGATTACGGTCGTACCTTTTACCTATCGCGTATTTTTGAAATTCTTTACGGACCTACACCCTTTGTTTCTAGGGTAAAAGCGATGTCGATGTACGCCTTGTTGAATCATAAGTTAGCGGGGAATGATTTAGACAAATTTGGATGTGAAGTTAATAGCAATCGAGGCATGTGGAAACCTCTTACAGCGGGGTTAAAAGCCTTTGATTCTAAGGAATTGTCGGCTTTCGTACTTCGTGTATTGTGGTTGGAGCGCGATAAATATCCGCAAGATTCTTTTATTAAGAATGTTTGGATAGAAAGTCTTCGTTTGGTTCAACAAAAGGCTCTAATGGATATCAAACAATGGGTCGATTACCAATTACCGTCCAACGAGCCAGCACCCCTTAAAGTGGGTGAGATTAACGACAAGTTAGCCGATAAAGCAACCAACCCCTTATTGTCGAGACCCAACCGTCGTGCCGCAAGTACAGAAACGTTGAAGCAAAATGAGGCCTATTATTGGGCAAGTTTGTACGGTTTGCCGCATAGCGATAAGCTTAAAGTTGAAATTCAAAATGCCACATTGGACTTTAACGCCATGGTGACCAATAGAGAATCTCGTAAAGAGGCAATTCGTGATGAAAAACGCGAGAAAACGCGTTACAATCAAGTAAATGAGGATTATTCAGGTTTGGTTTTATTACAACCCCGAATGTCGCAGTATACCGGTCGAAATTTTAGCGATAACGAACGCAATTATTTCGCAGAGGAAAAATCAAAAAATCTCATTACCGACATTTGGAAAGAAGTAGCTCAAGGTTCTCAAGATAATTTACATGTGCTTGAAAACAAAGCGAAAACCAACATGAAAACCGATGATTTAAATGAATTTACGCAGGTAAACGATTGGATCATGGAGCGCTTGAATAACGATACCAATCAAATGATTCTCTTTTATTCTCAATACGTTAACGACGTAATGCAGCGCTACAAAACGCCTTTAGTGGCATGGACAGGCTATGATTACGTATCGTACAAAAGGCCCTTGGATTTGAATGGATTAATGACCTCGATAATGTTTTTCCCCTATTTGCCTGTATACCTTTATTTTCAACTCCAAACCGACGGTTTTACGAAACAATATACGGTGGTATTTAATACAGAGAGCAGTAAACAAGTGGTAACCTACAGCCAGGATCGCAACGTGAAATGGCAACGAGATTACCTAAAAGCGCACGTATACGAGACACTTTACGAAATCAGACATTCTAAAAATCTTAAATAATGAACTTTTTAAAAAAAGGGGCACTTTGCCTTTGCGTATGGCTAAGTTTTAACGCAGTACAGGCGCAAAGCAACCCCGGTTATCTGGGTAAAACCCAAGTAATCGAAGTATCTACCACGGCCTCTATACCCGGTATCGCTGCCCACGGTCCTTGGATTAAAAATTACACATCCTTCTCCTTTGAAAAGTCAGTTAGTAAAAGCTTTTCTTGGCGCGGGGGCTTGCGGGTCGGATCTGGTGAGTTTGACGGGGCCGAACATATAGATTATTTTTATGTAAGTAAAGACGAACCATCTGGCGGTTATCAGTCTACCAGTCCAGCTGGAGGTACCCTTGGGTATTCACTCACAGAGTTTTTCATTGCTCCCCGTTGGTATAATAATAATACGGGGGCTATCGCTCCTTTTGGTAGCTTTTATGGACTGGAATTGGCCTATGCCAATGTGGGTATCGACGATAAAATTGTTTGGAGTGGGCAAGCGATGAAGCTTCCTGCAATCACCGAAGGATTCAGTACCTTAAGCTTGGCCATTCAATGGGGACATCGCAGGGTAATATTCGATAACCTGTGTTGGGATTATCATATGGGCGTCGGATTTAATTTATTCAATACAGGTAATGCGAACGTGGCTTATTTTGAAGACGGTACGCTTAACAATGACCACGAGGCCGTGGTGCATTCGATGGTGTTACAACCCTTAGCCTGGGGTCGTATTTTCCACGGGGGTGTGGGATTGTCGTATTTGTTCTAAACTCTACACTCTTTAAGGGAATTTCGGGAACTGCTGAAAATCGGGTTTGCGCTTTTCTAAAAACGCATGCTTGCCTTCTTGGGCTTCCTCAGTGAGGTAATATAATAAAGTCGCATCGCCGGCCAATTCCATCAATCCATGTTGTCCGTCTAATTCGGCATTAAACGACCGTTTAAGCATGCGGATGGCCATCGGACTCCGTTCCATGATGGTCATGCACCAATCTACCGTTTCGTCTTCTAATTGAGCCAATGGCACTACTTTATTTACCAGTCCCATGCGTTCGCATTCTTCGGCAGTATATTGGCGGCATAGAAACCAAATTTCACGCGCCTTTTTCTGTCCTACGATACGAGCCAAATAACTGCTGCCAAAGCCTCCGTCGAAACTGCCAACCTTTGGACCTGTTTGTCCGAATTTAGCGCCTTCCGCTGCAATGGTTAAATCACAAACTACATGCAATACATGACCGCCCCCAATAGCATAGCCATTTACCATGGCAATTACGGGCTTAGGCAGGGAACGAATTTTTTTGTGTAAATCCAAAACGTTCAATCGAGGAATACCCGATTCATCTACATAACCTCCAATACCCTTTACGTTTTGATCGCCTCCTGAACAGAAGGCTTTATCGCCGGTACCTGTGAGTACAACCACGGCAATTTTTGGATTTTCTCGACAGTGGTCGAATGCATCGAGCATGTCGCTCACCGTTTGTGGCCGGAAGGCGTTGTATACCTCGGGTCGGTTGATGCTTATTTTTGCAATTCCTTCGAAGAAGTCGAAGTTAATGTCGGAATACTCTTTAATGGGTGTCCAGTTGCGTTGACTCATACGGTTGCAAAATTAAGCAATTCGCTTCAACGCAACGGGACCCATTGGTTTAATCTTGTATTTTAAACTTTGAAATTCTATTAAACGCTAATTGGTATAACGGGATTGTTATTACATTCCTAAAGACACACCAAACGCGTTGCGGGTTTGTTCGTTGCCACCGCCTACGTGGTTAAGTATAGGAAGCAAACTGGTGCGTGCAAAAAATCCAATGCCCTTGAATTGAACGCTCACAAAGGGATCTACAATGAAGGTATTCACGTGAAAATTACCCATTACAGAAACCTTGGTTTTATCGTCGTATTTAACGTCAGTTCGCGATTGGAAACGGTATCCTACATAAGCACCCACTTGCACTTTGTACAAGGGTTTGCGCGCTTTATCTTGGTATCCGATGGCCAATGGAACCGTAACAGTGCTAATCGAGAACGAACTAGAATTGGCATTTTCGGTTTTGCCAAATTGATCTGGATCACTAGGATTAACGGTTTTGTGAGTAAATGAATCGCCGCGCGCAACCAAGCGTACATTGGCGTTGTCAAAAGTGAAATATTCATCTTCAATGCCTAGTCCAAACCAGAAACGCCATAACCCTTGACTCAAATTCTTCCCGAAGGAAAGTTCGAAATTGCTGATGTTAGAACTAATGAACTTCGTAGTTGGCAAGAAGCGTCCATTGGAAGCAAGCGGACTTAAGGCGTTGTTCAAGCTTACAAAACCAAAACTAAAACGGGATTGAAAGTCGTATTTCTTAGGCTCAGGCTCTGTGTAGCCAAAATCTGGTTCGGCAAATTCTCCAGAATATTCCGAATATACCGTAGAATCAACCATTGCTGAATCATAAAATGGTTCTTCAATCATTTCGTAAGGAATATCTTCCTCAACGATAGTGTCTGTTTGGGCCATAATGCCCGTGGAGATTCCCAAAAGGGCCATCAACAAAAAGGGTTTCAACAAAGGTTGTTTCATATAAATATTGTTGAACAAATCTAAGCGCTTTTTGGGATTAATCGATGACAATAGACATGCCCAATACCATATTTTTTTGTCCAGAAAAAATTGGGTCTATTTGATTCCCATCGGGATTGCGAGTTAAGCCAGTAATGGAATATTTACCGAATAAAGCCCAATGATCCCATTGAAATCTGAAAAAGGGTTGTACCACAATTTCATTCAAATGGAAATCGTCGTAATTCTTAGTTACTCGATCGTCGTAATATTTCACTTTGGTGTACGCATTCATTAAATAACCGCCCTGCACGCCGATCATCAATCGCACTTTTGAAGCATCCCATTTCGAGTTTTCAAAGCTAATAGCGAGGGGAATTCCAATGTATTCCGAAACCAATTTTGATTTTTCAGGATTGAGTTCATTGGGGTCGTTGGCATCGGCAAAACGGTATTCGAATTGGGCTTGATTGGGATCGATGCGAATGGCATTGTTTTGAAAACGATAATTGTAAAAATCATACGAGATCCCATACCAAAAACGCACGTTGCCTCGGTATAGATTCAATCCCCACATGGCATCGAAGCCAATATTTAACGTTTTAGCATTGTTCAACTCGGGCATTTCGTCGTAACGCATAACCGTGGTTGTCGGTCCTGTAAAGTTTTGCATTTGCAACAGTCCTAAATTGAAGTTGAAGCTAGAAGCCGTGCCGTGGCGCACCGGTTGCGCGACGTTGAATTTTATTCCCCCTTTCGGCATCGGGCGCACCGTTGTGTCGTCATTTACTTGGTCCGCCAATTTGAAATTGATCCCCTCATTTTGTACGGAATGGGTAAATCGGCCTCTTTTTCGCGATTGGTCAAAATCCCACCACAACGAATCGGTGTAATCTCGTTTATTGTGACTCGAAACAATTACAGAATCATAGGTGTTTTTCGATTGGTTCAAAGGTGCTGAGCGGGCGAACGATATTTTGGCTAATACTTTAGAATTGTCGGCTACGGACTTTCGTAAAAGTTGTAAGGAAATATTAACCGTGTCGTTAAAATCGCTGATATTTACTTTCAAATTGAAGCTATCATTGAATTGAGAAAGCGGTGGCGCTTTAAAGTCGAATTGTTTCAGCTCGGCATTCAATTCTACGGAACGTACCCATTTGTAAAAGGTTTGATTATCCATTTGAGAAAGCAGTTTTCGCGTGATTTCGGTCGTGTCGGTCACGATTTCAACGCGTGTGAATTTTTCCTGTGCGGAAAGAGTGCTAAATATGCCCAAGCATATCAGTAACAACGTGATTTTTATCGATTTTTTGCGTGTATACATATTCAATTCTTTAGTAACTTAAGTTTACATTCATGCTGGGAATCCAACTATTATCTTGGGTTTTTAACGCCAACTGTACCGCCGGTAATTGGCCTTTTTTGGTGCGCTGCCATATCTGTTGCCATATGGGAACCGGAGTTTCTGCCAGTTGGAAATAACCGGTATCGATGTAGATGCTTTCGGCGCTGCTTCGCGGTGCAGCAAGGGTATAGGGCAATTCCGTTCCGCTGCTGGATTGTATCACCACCCAGGAAAGGCGGGCTTCTTCACGAATTTCCCCCGGAAAAAATGAGGACAATAATTCGAATATGCTCGCATTGGGCATGGATGGATTTTTTGTTTTCGGGGGAAGCGGCCTCACAGCGGAGGTTGGTGAGAACGAATCCAGGCGAGCGACATTTGCGCTCGGATGGACAGCAAGGGCATTCGGAATTGAGGGCCTGCGGATTACGGGCAGGGCCCGTTTTTTAGGATTCGACGTAGGCATTAGGGCAGTGGCTGATGCCATTTGTGGCGCACGACGTGGATTTGATTTTAAGTGGGAATGCGTTAAATTCAGGGTAGCAGCCACTTGACGGGTGGTGTCGGATGAATTGTGAGAACCAAAACCATAATCGTCATGTGTAACGTGCAATGGCACTTTGTGTTTTTGAAAGGAATTGCTTTTACTTACCCTATCGGATGAATCAATTTTCTGGGTGTGAATCCCCCAAAACCAAGAAATAGCAATCAATAGAGAAGCGGCTGCAAACCACTGAATATTTCGAGTGAATTTAAATCGTGCTTTAGGTTGGGCAAGCTCCGAGATGTTGGGATACGGAATGTGTTCAGATTCTAAAAAACTGACCTTCCAACGGGTATGGGCCTTGTTCCATTCTTCATTCGAGTCTATCTGTTCTTGCACGTATTGGGCTTCCTCAGAGGAAAGATTTCCCTCGAGAAATTCAAAAATCGTCCAGTCGATGTCTTTGTCTAAGTGTTTCATAGAATGTCCTCCACGTTGCCAATGATGTTTTGAAGTTTTTTACGTCCTCTGAAAATTTGAATTTTGACTTGTGATTCGTTCAGGTCTAAAATATCTCCTATTTCTAAATACGAATACCCTTCGTAATCGCGCAATAAAATGGCGCTTCTTTGCAGTTCATTCAATTGGGATAACGCATTGTCGAGCAGTGCTTTTAAGCCGATAACATGGGTGTTCAGGTGTTGTTGGGGTTCGGACTTAATCATATCGAGGGCGCTTTCATTTTTTTGCTTTCGGATAATATCAATACAATTTCGATAGGCGGTGGTAAAGAGGAAGCTTTTTGCCCTTTGGAAATCTATTTTTTCTCTGTGTATCCATAACTTTTCGAAACTGTTTTGAACTATTTCTTTCGCCTCTTCAATAACTTTTATATTTTTGAGGGAGAATCGATACAGGGCATCGGCACAATCATTCACTATTTGCTGATACTCCTCTTGATTCATGCTCTTGATTGTAAAACGGCTAATAACCACAAAAGTTACACGCTAAAAGAAAAAATATGGCAACAACAGACAATTGGTTTGAAACCTGGTTCGATACAACCTACTATCACGAGTTGTATCAGCATAGAGATGAAGAGGAGGCACGCCTTTTTATTGCCACGATGGTGATGTATTTAGAGCTCAGAGCCGGCGAACGGGTACTGGACCTTGCCTGTGGAAAAGGCCGACATAGCCGCGAGTTGCAAATACACGGATTGGAAGTGGTAGGACTTGATTTATCCAAGAATAGCATTGAAGAGGCGAAAATTTACGAGTCGGAAGACATGGTTTTTGACATTCACGATATGCGCAAATCCTTTACCAAATACGGCAAGTTCGATGCCGTTTTTAATATATTTACCAGCTTTGGTTATTTCACGAGCCGCGAGGAAGATGTGAAAAGTTTGAAGAATGTTTCAAAAGCATTGCATCCCGGCGGACAGTTTGTTCAAGATTATATCAATGCGGCGGCTGTGATTTCTCAACTACCGGAATCTGGCGAAAAAGAATTCAATGGGACCCTTTTTCAGTGGACCAAACACCTCGAAGACGGTTATATCGTAAAGGATATAAAGGTACATACAGACGGAAGCGTTAAGCAATTTCAAGAGCGGGTTAAAGTGTATAGCATCGATGAGTTAAAGGACATCCATAAGGAGGCAGGACTTAAGGTGATGGCGGAATTTGGGGCCTATGAGCTCGATCCGTATGAGGCCTTAACCTCACCTAGAATTATCCTCGTTTCCGAAAAATAATGTGGGATTGGTTATTACTGCTCGACGATCGTTTGTTCATCCGAATCAACCAAGAATGGGCAATGCCCTTTTTGGATCCGATTATGGGGTTTTTAAGCAGCAGTTTAACCTTTGTTCCTTTTTACATTTGGGCTATTTATCGATTAATACGGCGCTACGGTAAAACTGCTTACCGACCTATAGCGTTGGCAATTTTAGCCTTCGGTTTGGCCGATAGTATCAGTTCACGGGTATTTAAACCAACGTTCAAACGAGATAGGCCTGCATTTGAGCAGCACTTAACGCCGCGGTTGCCGGAGGGTATGCCAGGAGGTCGGTATGGATTCGTGAGTTCGCATTCCGCCAATGCGTTTGCCTTGTATCCCCTATTAATGGGTATGGTTTATTACCAAAAAGAATTGCGGTTTTCGCAAAATAAACACCTTAAAATAGCCGTTTTTGGGACTCTTTTTGTGTCCTTTTGCATCGCGTATTCGCGTGTGTATTTGGGCCGTCATTATGTGGGTGACGTGGCAGTAGGTGGACTCCTTGGAGGCCTAATTGGATATGCGGTTTGGCGTTTTTACTTGGCTACGGCGCTTAAAAAAAGCGCTGCGTAATACACAATTCGCCTAATTTTGCGTCATGACGTACGAATTTATCTTGGTAAATCCCCAGATTGTGCCTTTTGTGGCTACCATTCAACTGAACAGACCTAAAGAATTAAACGCCCTCAATCTGCAATTAATGGGGGAAATTCGTCACGCCATTGAAACCTTTGATGCCGACGATGCCATCCGAGCAATTGTGATACACGGAAACGAGCGGGCCTTTGCCGCCGGAGCGGATATAAAGCAAATGGC
>CAMBBZ010000019.1 GCA_945863965.1 Chitinophaga pinensis
GTGCCTCGGGAGCAGATTATTAACGCGTTATGGCCGATTGCTAACTTAACAGTTAAACGTTGGGCCACAAATCCTGCCTCACAGTCGCAAACGGGTCCGGCCATACGTTCAGATCAAGAAACCCTTCACACGCATCTACAATTGCTTAAAGATTTTCCTCAGGAAAGTGTCATTTATGAAATGATTACGCAATACATTACACAAAAAAATAAACAAAAAGATTAAAAGTTGAACAAAAGTGTCTAACTTTACCAAAGTTACTAAATGGCACTATCTATCCAATCTTACGTTTTAGATGAAAAACACTTGTTTGACTACATGGGTTTAAGAATCTACATTAGCCGCAGAGACAGGGAGCCTTTGGTGTTTTACGGCCACGTGGAGAATTGTGAGAAATTGTCGAAAATCATCGTGCACTTGGACAATGGGTTATTTAAGGGCTACGAAATGGCTCGTATTGATGGACTTCCAGCGCTAGACGAAAAAGATCAACAAAAATTAATGGACATTATTGATTATAACCTCAATGATATCATTAAATATTGGATTGATTTTTTCGTTTATCACAAAGATGTACCTTTTCAAAAGATTTTAAAACCCATCCAAAACAACAATTCCTGAATGGGTTTTAATAGCTGATTTATCGGAGTTCGAAACGAACGCCTGCGTAAATCATACGACCGTTTGAAGGTCCCCAACTGTAACTGGCATCAATTGCGCCCGTTCCTGCATAGGTAAAAATAGGATCCAATTGTCTGAAATTTCCAAGATTCTCAGCACCTAAATAAACTTCCCACCCCGAATTCCAAGATTTGCGAATTTGAATATTGAACAAGGCATAAGCAGGGGTTTTTGATGATTGTGTTACGGGCATTGGATTTAATTGCGGTCTTTCGAATAGGCGTTTAGGGCCATTTAAACTTCCCAATACGTCAAAATACCAATTGTTGCGCGTTTTGTACGTAAGGGTAGCCAAGCCGCGATGCTGACTCAATAAAGGGGTTAATTGCATCACACCGCCTAATTTCTGAACATTGTTTACATATCGGTAGGCCAATCGCACTTCGAACCGCATGGCGGGCATGAAGCTCCATTCGGTATGAATACTTTCTGAATATCCGGCGTCTTTGCCTGTTAGTTGGACAAAATTAACTTCATAAAATTTTTCTTGATCCATTACAATTCGACTGTCGAATTGATTTCTAAATACATCAATCGAAATAGAACTCGGATAACCGAGAAACATTATTCGTTTCAAATAGGAAATACCGTAATTCCATCCGCGCTCTTGATTAAAGCCGTAAGGCAAATTTCCCACTTCAGTTCGATTCAAAAAATCAGCAGTAACGACTCGGTTGTTGATTAGGTAAGGAAGGTTTTCTGAAATAACATAGGCTTGTCTGCGTCCGTATCCGCCTTGTACAAATAAACTGTTCTTTCTATTAATATCCCATTTGATATGGGTGCGAGGCGTTACGAACCATCCGTGATAATTGTGATGGTCTATACGAGCGCCCAACACCATTTTTACATCGTCTGTGGCATAAACCGCTTCACCAAATGCACCAAATTGCAATTCGTTTATTTCACCTTGATAGGAGGGTGGTTTTAATGGCGTAATGTTTAAGCTGCTATTGAAAGTTTCGTCCAATTGCGTCGCCAAAAAAGAAACACCCGTTTTTAGGCCCCAAGTTTGGGTTAATTCCGTTTGCATCAAACCACTATAATTGAAGCGCAGTTCATCGGCGTTATACGTTCTTCCCAACAATGAATTCAAGTTATAATTCATTCGATGTCTTGAGAAATTGAAAATATTGCCAAAGGTGGTTTCTCCTTCTGTGGGAATTATTCCTAGTTTGGCAAATACATCTAAACGACTTTCTTTGCTGCGGAACATGAAATCACTGGGATTTGTGGTTAATTCATTGCCGCCAATTTCATTGGTAGCGCCGCCCATTTTGCCATCTTCCCAATATGTTATGCCCACCATACCTTCGGTATTTTTAGTTTGGAAATGCGTTTGATTGCCAAGATAAACCCTATCGGTAATCGGCATATCGGTATAACCATCCCGATTCATATCGGTAGTCATCCATTGGGTACCTCCATGCAAATAGGTAAAGTTGCGTAAATTACGGTTGATGTCTTTTCGAAGCATTAAATTGGCTTCTGTTCGACCTTGATTATTTTGGTACGCATTAAAAAACAATCTTGGTTCCTTTTCACTGGATTTCAAATCATAATCAATGCCACCGGTTAATCCTTCGTAGCCCAAAGTAGCACTTCCATTCCCTTTGGCAATGTTGACGTTGGACACAAATGCTCCTGGAATATTAGAAAGTCCGTTCAATTGTGCAATGCCATTTAAAATGGGCATATTATTCCGTGTCATTAAGACGTATTTGCCAGACAATCCGAGCATTTCGACTTGTCTAATACCTGAAATACCGTCTTTATTAGAAACTTCAACCGTATTACTCAGGTCGAAACTTTCTGATAAGGTGCAACACGCCGCTTTTTTAAACTCGTTTTCAGTAAATGTAGTGGTCAATCTCGCTCCATTTAGATCGTATTTTTGTGCGCTTTCTTCCGTCGTAATCTCAACGGTTTTTATGGTGTCGATTTGAGAAAAAAGTGGACTGCTCACCATGAGCAATCCACTGGTAATTAAACCTTTTACCATGCGGCTTCTTCTTTTCGATAATGGCAGCATCCCGGTAAGTTCTGATAGACAATATTATCGGCCTTTACCTTATCCGTGTCGTGTCCAACCATCGCCATGATATTGTGTAATTGTTCTTCCGAAAACACATCTGACTGATAGGTTATGAATACTTTTTGCTCTTCGACACTCCAATAGGCGGTTTGAATTCCTTTTCGGTCCAAGGCATTTTCTATTCGCTCTTTACACATTTCACAACTACCGTAAACGGCAAATGATGTGGTGACTTTGTTTTTATTGCCCTTTAATAAGGCACAGCTGTTGAGGCCGAAAATGATTAGGGCCGCAACAAAAAAAGGTATTTTTTTTATTTGTATGTTCATTGTTATTGTAGTTTAATTAGAAAAATTGACTCGCATTAAATCCCTAAGGGAATAAACGAATTTTCTAAATAATCCACATGCAATGATGTTCCAATAAATGGCGACTTTCTCTTAACGGCGGAGATATATCCGCATTTTGTGAATCAGAAATGGAAAGAGAACCGTTCCAATCGCAATCCAACAATTGACCTTGAGTATGTTGAGAATAAACAAACTGAGGGTGAGAACCGATAGGTTTAAGGGTAGATTCTTCTAAATATTTAGGGGTAAAGTAATACCAAGATCCAAATTCACAACTTTCATGAGACTCGACTCTAGATTCTTGAATAAGACCCTCATTGCAACAATCAACTTTGCTAGATGCAACGGGTTTGGCGCAGCATGCATCCTCTTCGGCATACATGCGGTTTTCGTTGAGACAGCATACGTCTATGACCGTCGCTAGCATACCATTGCTTATAAGCAAGATACTAACGAAAAACGAGGCCAAAAACGATTTCATAATAGACAAAGATATCAAATAATTTGGGTTGCGAGAATAAAGTGGGTAATATCGCAGCTTGGCTAACATGTTTAGGGCACTTTTTCGACGAAAAACCGATTTTCATACCGCACCTGAATTTCAAATGTCGCGGGTTTTAGGTCTCCGAGACCTTACTTTTTTCGGTATCGCTGCTATTATTGGTGGCGGCATTTTCAGTTCTGTAGGAAAGGCTTGTTCTGAAGGAGGGCCGGGTGTAATTTGGTTGTTTTTAATTTGTGCGGTGGCTTGTGGTTTTGCGGCCTTATGTTATGCCGAATTTGCGTCTCGCATTCCTGTTTCTGGCAGTGCGTATACCTATGCCTATGCGTCTTTTGGGGAATTATTCGCTTGGATAATAGGTTGGGCTTTGATTATGGAATATTCCATTGGGAATATTTATATTGCCTTCTCTTGGTCGGGATATGTAACCCATATGCTCGACGCTTTTAATTTTCATTTACCAAGATGGTTAACCGTTGATTACAGAACGGCCTCTCGGGTCGCTTCGCAGATAAGCAGTTTAGCCACTTTGACAACAGATCAAAATGACGCGTTAATCGCTTGGAATAATGCCCCCAAAATAGCCGGATTGCGCATGATATTTGATGCGCCGGCAGTTCTCATTAATATTTTGGTCACTATATTGGTTTACAGAGGCGTAAAAGAGAGTAAAACAGTCAGTAATGCCATGGTAATGTTAAAGTTAATCATCATTATAGCCGTAATTATTGTGGGGGCGTTTTACATTGATATTGAAAACTATACACCATTTAATCCTTCTGGAATGACAGGCATTATGGCAGGAGTTTCAGCTGTTTTTTTTACTTATATCGGTTTTGACGCAGTTAGTACGTTGGCAGAAGAAAGTAAAAATCCTGCACGCGACTTACCAAAAGGCATGTTTTACTCGCTGCTAATTTGTACGGTTTTATATGTTTTGATATCCTTAGTTTTAACCGGCATGGTGCCTTTTTCTTTATTGAATGTGGACGATCCATTGGCATTTGCGTTGCAATATAAAGGGGTGCATTGGTTGGAATATATTGTTGGAGCTTCAGCCATTATTGCCATGACGGGCGTATTGCTGGTATTTCAAATGGGTCAACCTCGTATATGGATGTCCATGAGTCGTGACGGACTTCTCCCGAAACAATTTTCACGCATACATCCTAAATTCAAAACGCCAGGGTTTTCGACAGTTATGACGGGGGTGGTAGTAGGATTGCCAATTTTCTTTACCGATGAGGCCTTTGTATTAGATTTTACCTCCATTGGTACTATTTTCGCCTTTGTGTTGGTGTGTGGAGGCGTTCTATTGCTTCCCAGAAGAGACAAAAGCGAAGAAAAAGGATTTCGATTGTGGTATATTAATGGAAAGTGGCTGTTCGCAGGATTGGTTTTGATATCGGCGAGCCTAGTGGTTTTATTCGTTCCAAAATATATTAACGAGGTGGCATATGGAGAAGGCGCTTTCATGTATGTGGTTTCTCATCGCATTCTTTGGTTGTTGCTGGGTACCTTGACCGTATTTACTTGGTTTAAAAATTGGAATTTAATTCCGCTACTAGGGGTGGCGATATGCTTATATTTGCTAACCGGAATGACACTTGAAAATTGGAAGTGGTTTGGACTTTGGTTTTTAATTGGAATTATTTTTTACCTGTCATACGGTCGTCGAAAAAGCAAATTAAATGAGGCATAAGGACAAGGATATTTCCATTAGTTCGATTATCGAACAAATGTATAAGCGCTATCGTTTGGATACGAAGGCAAGGGAGTCCCAAATAAAAAAAGATTGGGGTGATATTTTTGGAATTATGATTACCAAGCACACCACTGATATATCATTGAAAGACAAGACTTTGTATATAAAGGTGGATAATCCTCCGTTAAAAAACGAAATTTTCCTACAAAAACAGCTAGTAGTTGGGAAAATAAACGAGTTTTATGGGGAAGTAATTATCGAGAAAATATTCGTTAGCTCTTAAGCTTATTGGCTTGTCGGATCTCTGCTTTATCAATGCTCGTATTGAGCTCAAATCCTATTATAACTAAAAACACATTAATATAAATGAGTACCATAAGGGCCAAAATAGCCCCTATGGATCCATAGATTTTATTATAACTGTCGAAATTATTTACGTAAAGCGTAAAACCGAAGGTTGCCATAATCGATAATGCACTCGCTAAAAAGGAACCTACCGTAAAGAACTTCCATTTATTGGTTTTTGATGGGGCGAAATAATACAAACTGGAAATAGCCAACAGAAATAAGCCCATCATAAGCAGGTATTTCAATAATTCGACTAAAAAATTATATAGACTAACCAAGGGCCAATGGTTTTCGGCCATATAGGTTTCAATTTGATAAGCCCAGGTAACTAGTGAAAGAAAAACGATAATAAGAACCGTTTGCAACACGGTTATAAAAACTGCTCTTCCTCTAATAACAATCCAGTTCTGCTTCACCAATGTAGAGGCAACCAAGCGTTTATTAAAACTACTGATAAGTAAATGAAATGCGTTGGAAGCAAAATAAATGGTAAAAAAGAAACCAAAAGAAAGTAAACTGGAATTTTGCTTGGTTAAAATCTCAGAAATAGTCTCGGCAATTTCTTTGAACGAGCGATCAGGCAGAATGAGTGAAAGTTGATCCATCAACTGGATTTTTAACCCGTCGTAAGGCAAATAGGCGATAAGTGTGAGTAAAAAAATCAGCGCAGGAAATAAGGCCAGAAAAAAATTGAAACTTAAGGAGGAGGCTCGAACGCTAAGGTTTTCCATGAACAGAGATCGCAAAAAATACCGACCAATCTCATATAAACTATGTCCTTTAAGGCCTCTAAATGTTTTTGATTCTAAATACAGGCGTATCTTTTTGGCAATTGGATTTTCCACCCATTCATCAGGATTTTTATCATTCGGATTTTCCGAATTCTTGTTGTCAGAATCGGGATTTCCAAAATGCTTGTTATATGGGCGGTAAAATCGCGGCATTATGTCATGTGAATTTTGTATTTTTCAGGCAATCTCGTCGGGCGCATGGTTTCTTTGTTTACAAAAAACATTTCCATATCAGCCGTACAAAGTAATTCGTCATTTTGGTTAAGTATGGTGTAATGGAAGTCCATTCTTACATTTACCTCACCAACCACAGCAACTGAAACTCGTAATAAGTCATCGTATTTAGCGGCTTTTTTGAACTGAATATTCATGCTGCGAACAGGCATAATAAGGCCGTCGTCTTCCATGTCTTTATAGGTTATTCCTCGATGACGAAGAATTTCAGTTCGGGCCTCCTCGAAATATAAGGCATAAATCGAATGGTGCACAAACCCCATTCGATCGCATTCGGCGTATCGTACCCGTATAGTATGTGTCCAATCCATAAATTCTCTACTAATATCGCAATAAAAATGATTCTTTAGGTTGTTCCTTGCGGAAAAATAAAAAACCCATGCGAAATAAATCTATATCCACGCGCACCATTGTGTCGTGGGTAAGTTGTTTCCATTTCAAATAGTGGTCGTCGCTATATCGAATATTGGTAAGGATGACAATGCTTTGGTTGTGTAATTTAGATTTTATAGAATCCCATATTTCGTAAATTTCATCGGCTCGTTCCGATAAATATAGGATGTGCAAGTCCCAGTCGTTTTGAATAGGGAAGGGCTGAGACCAGTCGATATTCTTGGTTTCATCCTTATAGTTTTTCAACCATTGTTCGTTCGTCTTTACCTTAACGTGGTTTTCACCGCTAAATACGTAACGATAATCAATTGGGATTTTGGATTCAAGCAGTGGATTGTTTAAAACATAATTGGTTTCGATACCCGTTGTTTTTCCATACTCCGTGATTGTTTGGATATTTAAATGGGCAACCAAACGCGATAATGCAAAGGCATGCTTGGCTGGTAGGGTATAGGTATTGGTAAATTCTGCTAGGCTTTGATTGAAAATAAGCCCTTTGCTTTTTAACATTTGAGTCCGTTGAAATTCAACGGACTCAAAGCGTTTTTCAAGTTTATGATAGAGTACCTGAGAGGCAAGGTTGTACACGAATGGTGAATGTATACCATGCAAGTCGGTGCTTCCAAAGACATACCCGATATAATCAAATATACGAGTTACCTGGGCAAGCATTTAAGGTTGACTCTGTTTGTAGACATTTAATTCGGCTAGTAAACGGTCTTTCTGTTCGTTTAATTTTCGAATTTTATCGTCAAATTGCTTGAGCACAGCGTCGGCATTCTTGGAAAGCGCAAAAAAGCTTTTGTTATTATCGATAGTAGAAATTTCGTCTTCAATCTTTTTAACCAGTTCTTTTAATTTGCGTTCTTCGAGACGTAATTTTGACTTACCCTCTGAAGATTGCGTCATTCCATCGACGTAATTTTTCACATTCTTAACACGATCCATCTTATTGTCTTCGCGTAGCTTCTGAAATAAGGGGTCTATTATTTTTTGATATTTATTATTCAGAGAGTGGAATCGTTTACCCGAAACAAAACCGGCGTTATTCCAATCGTTTTGGATGGCTTTAAGTTTTTCAAAAGTCATCTCGGAACCTTCATTTCCAAAACTTTGCAACGTACTGATAATGGTTTCTCTTGCTTGAACCGCACCAGACTCTTGTTTCTTACGATCGTCGAAGAAGGCATTTCTGCGTTCAAAAAAGAAATCAAATGCCGCTCTGAATCTGTTCCAAATGATTTGATTCTGTTCGTCGGGAACAGGACCTACTTTTTTCCATTGATCTTGAAGTTCTTTGAATTTATCTGAGGTCTTCATGAATTCCTCAGAATCTTTCAACGCTTCAGCCTTTTCACATAAAGATTCTTTTAACTTAAAGTTGTCAATTTTGTTTTTGTTTAAGTCCTTGAAATAAACTTTTCGAGCTGTATAGTAGGTATTACGTACCCCTTGAAAACGACCCCAAATTTCATCGTTATTTTGACTAGGAACTGGGCCTATTTTTTTCCAATCTTCGAAATAGGAATCCAACTCTTTCCCAAGCTTTTGCCACTCTACAGTATTTTCTGGCATGGCAGTTATAGCGGTTTCGCTTTTCTCAACCAACAACACCTTTTTTTCCAAGTTTTCTTGGCGCTTCGCATCCATTTCGGCACGTTGTAGCTTTACTTTATCAATAATGATATCGCTCGCAGACTTGAAACGCACCCAAATTTCTTCTGAAATCTCTCTTCTTACAGGACCCGCATTTTTCCAATCTTCGTGAAACTTATTAAGGGTCACGATGGCTTTACGCATAGAGCTTTCATCTTTTAGGGCTTCGACCTTTTTGATGAGTTCTATTTTAATTTCTAAATTCTTCTCCCGATCAAGTTCTTTGAGTTCATTGAATATGGAGAGATTATCGTAGTATTTTTCGATAAGTACCCGATAATCAGAAGCAAGTGCTTCGTGGTATTCTTTGGGTATGGTTCGCACTTCCTTCCAATTACGCATTAAATCGCGAAGCTCGGCTAGGGTGTTCTCAGTCTCTTCTGTATCAACTAAAGACCTAATGCGTTCAAGAATGGCCTGTTTTTCTTTAAGGTTAGCTAGCTTTTCTTCTTCCGCACGTGTCTTTTCGTCTTCTCTTAACTTGTGAAAGCGATTAAAGATATCGTGAAGTTTGGCTTTAATTTCATCATTAGATGGAATAAAGTCTTTAGCATCATTTCCGGCGGCGACCCAATCTTGTATTTGGGCGGGCTTTTCATCAGCACTGCGTTTCTCGTAGATTTCTTTTAACAACAAAAGATCTTCATAAGCGACTTTAACATCCGCTGTCTGTATCAAGCTTTCCGCTGTCTCAATAATCTCTTCCTTTGTTAATCGGCTAAACTTGTCGCGTTTGTTTTGATCTTCTTCTTGTTGGTTGATCAAATGTTCGGCCAGATGTAACTGCTCGTTGTAATTTTCAGATTGCGAAGTCATTTCGTAGGGCAATGCTAATTGTGTTTGATGATGGTTATAAATCTTGGTATTCAATTAATTGCTGTAAAACGGTTTCGGCCGCTTCAACGCCCTTATGTCCGTGTATGCCACCTGTACGTTCAACCGCTTGTTGGTGATTTAGGGTGGTTATTAATCCAAATCCTATTGGTTTTTGAATTTGAATGATAATAGACATAATGCCTTGAGTTGCACCATCGCAAACGTAATCAAAGTGCGGGGTGTCGCCTTGGATAACGCATCCAAGCGCAATAACAGCATCGCAGTGGCATTGATTAAAAAGTCTTAATGTGCCTAAAGGCAATTCAAATGCGCCAGGAACTTCAAATTGCACAACATGCGTTGGTTGTATTCCCGCAGATAGCAGCGCTTGCTCAGCACCAGTTTTCAATTCTGAAGTAATGTCGAGATTCCACATTGCCGTTACAATACCGATTTTTTGGGTGCTGAGAAAAAAGGCGTGTGGGGAAAAGTCGTATTTGAAAACCGCGTCTGACACAAAAAAACACCTTAAGGGTTGTATTCACCCAATTTCGCCTTCATTTTATAAACATACTTGTTTATATCACTTCCCACACCCGTAGTTGGGTATTTATCGGCAATTAATTGGTAGTAATTCAATGCTTTCTCATAGTTCTCAGCTGTTTCGTAATGAATACCCGCACGTTTATAATATTCGGCGGCAAACTCATTTTCTGCAACATCTCCGGCTTTTGCAAATTGAGAGGCAGCCTTTTCGGTTTCTCCCATATTGGAATAACAAACTGCTTTCATGTTAAGAATAGCAGCGCTTAGGATGTCATCATTTGCCTCAGTCTTATCTATATACTTTAAAGCTTCCTCGTATTTTTTGGTTCTCATGTAAGCAATGCTCACCATTAACGCAGCTTCTTTTCCTTTTGATGTGGATCCATAATCATCTGCTATCGATTTAGCAGATACGATACGGCGGCCTTTATCTCCATTCAAAACAAGTTCCATGGAATCGTTTTTGAAATAGTAATGCATAGGCGCTAACGCCTTTGCTGCTTTGCTTTCTTGAGCCGGTATATAATACGTGGCCCAATAGAAACCGCCAAATACACTAGCGGCTATCACAGCACCTGCGACAGTAATACGCATCTTGTTATTTCGGTAAAATTCCAAGAAATTTTCCTTTTGTAATTTCAAAACGTCTAGGTTATCCATAATTTGAGGGGGCGAATATAATAAAACTCCTTTGTTTTTTGATGCTATCAATCCATTATGTATGGATAATCGTTTTCTACGTACACATCACGGAATAGTAATGAGGCATCTGGTAGTGGAGATTCCTCAGCAAAAGTGACACTTTCTTCTACTTGTTGGTTGATTGTTTCTTCGATTGCGTCGAGTTCTGCTTCTGTAGCAAACTTGTTTTTTAAAATAGTAGCCTTAGTAGTTTCAATAGGATCTTTCTCTTTGTATTCTGCAAGTTCTTCTTTAGTTCTATAACTAGCAGGGTCACTCATGCTATGTCCGCGGTATCTGTAGGTTTTGATTTCTAAGAATGTAGGGCCGTTTCCTTTGCGGGCTTCTTCAGCAGCTTGGAACATGGCTTCGTGCACGGTTTCACATTTCATCCCATCAATTTGATAACTAGGCATGTCATAGGCGGAACCGATTTTATAAATATCAAGCATGTTCGTGGTTCTAGCAACGCTAGTGCCCATTGCATATTCATTGTTCTCACAAATAAATATAACGGGTAATTTCCATAACATAGCCATATTAAACGCTTCATGTAAAGCACCTTGTCGTGCAGCACCGTCGCCAAAATAACATACCGATACGTTTTTTGTTCCGTTATATTGTTCGGCTAATGCCATACCAGCCGCAAGGGGAATCTGAGCGCCAACGATGCCATGGCCTCCAAAAAAATGGTGCTCCTTTGAAAACATGTGCATACTGCCCCCTTTTCCACCGCTGCAACCTGTTGCTTTTCCATACAATTCGGCCATTACGGAATTTGGAGTCATACCCAACGCCAATGCATGTCCGTGATCGCGGTACGCTGTTATTATCTTATCTTCAGGTGATAGAGCGGTTTTCATTGCCGCCACTAACGCTTCTTGACCAATATATAGGTGACAAAACCCTTTTATTTTCTGTTTTCCGTATAGTTGGGCTGCTTTTTCTTCGAAACGTCGCACCAACATCATAGTACGGTACCACTCCAAATAGGTGTCTTTTTTGAATTTCATAAATAGGTTTTAATCTAGTTGAGGCTGCGAATATAACAATGCTTCACCCATGTGGCGAAATAGTCTGTCTAAATTTTATCCTCTATGTTCTTCACCTTATCTTTAATCATACCGATTTCGCGCTGCAGAATGCGTAAGGTAGGGCCTACATCGCTTTGATCTGAGGCAGTCGGCTCTTCGAATTTCGGGTTGATATAATGTACAAATTTCCAAACTTCCAATATTTCTTGAACTCGAACTGGATAGGGTTGGAACATGGGATTGGTGGAGCATAAAAGAAAGGTGCCGTCTTCTTCGATCCGATTGTAAAGAATTTTAAACACAATCCCGTCGTCTTGTGTAAGTACCACATACGGCCTACCATTCTTTACCATATTCCAATCTTGCAAATATTCGCCCGTAACGAATCCGCCATCGAGCACTGGGGGCATACTATCTCCGGAAATGGGAAAGGTTCTGTATTTTTTATTGGCCGATAAGAAAGGCATATTAAAGGCAGGCAATACTTTTATAAATTCAGGATCTGCGTAACCTGTTGTATAGCCTGCTTTAGCTTTCAGGGGAACCCATTCTACGTTTTCATCGTTGTTGGCGTTTACAGTAGTTGCTAAAATACGCAAACGTGTACCTGTTAAATCCATATCGAACCCTTTTTCCAGTTGGGCTAACTGACTTTCAGCAATTAAGGATAAGTCAACACGCAATAGTTTATCTACATTTAATTGATAGAAATCGGATAGTTTCAGAATAACAGCAATGCCGGGCTCGGCAACGCCATTTTCGTAACTGTTATAAGCAGAACGTGTTATGCCTAGGCTGCCTGCCACGTCTTCCTGACTGCGTTTACGACGTTTTCGCAGTAATTTAATATTTTCCTTTAGATACATAAAAGCGTGATTTTTTAACAAATATACGGCAATATTATTATCAATACCAAGAATTTTAACAAGTGGATGTATCGGAACCTATCATTATATCGACGCAACTGCCGTAAGCCGGTTTTTTGTTTTCGGGATTTGGTATTATTTTGCCTGTGTGAAGCATTGGTTAATAAAATCGGAACCGTTTAAATACAGTTGGGAACAGTTTGAAAAAGATACTCATACCTTCTGGGACGGTGTTCGTAACTATCAAGCTAGAAACAACCTTAAAGATATGCAACCCGGTGATTGGTGCTTCTTTTATCACAGCAATGAAGGAAAAGAAATTGTCGGAATCGCAGAAGTTATTAAATCGGCTTATCAAGATCCTACTACCGACAGCGCCCAATGGGTTGTAGTAGATCTTAAACCGTTGAAGAAACTTAAAAAAACCGTAAGTTTGTCGCAAATAAAGAGCGAATTGCGTTTGGCCGATATGGGACTTCTTAAACAACCCCGTCTTTCCGTAATAGCCCTGTCAGAAGATCAGTTTAATATAATACTAGAACTAGCCGATGAGCGATAATTCTTCCCAAAAAGAGCTGCTGAACGCCCAGAAAACAGAATTAATAATCAAGCGATTCGCCTTGGAATTAATTGAAAATCACGGCGAATTTAGTCAGTCAGCTATAATCGGATTACAACCAAGAGGCATTGAACTCGCGGAAGCCATTAAAAACGAAATCGAACGATTTAGCGGCATTTCTATACTCTTTGGGACTTTAGATCATACGTTTTATCGCGATGATATTAGCCGCGGTGGTATTCATATACCCAAACCGTCAAAAATTGACTTTTCTACCGAGAATTTGCGGATTATTCTTATCGACGACGTGTTGTATACAGGCAGAAGTATTCGAGCCGCTATTGATGGCATCATGAGGTTTGGCAGGCCAAAAGATATCGAATTAATGGTTATGGTTGATAGAATACATCAACGTGAAGTTCCGATAAAGCCAGACTATAAAGGAGTTACAATAGATAGTAGAAATACCGATCAATTTGTAAAGGTCGATTGGAATGCAAACAAAGAAGTAACAGTTTGGCTATTAGACAAAAAAGCATGAGCAACGGAGTTATCAAACATCTTTTAGGTATCAAAGGGCTGCAGCGCAACCAAATAGAGTCTATTTTTCAAACGGCCGATAATTTCTCAGAACTACTTAAAGCGCCTGTTAAAAAAACACCCGCATTACGCGATATCACCATCGCTAATTTGTTTTTTGAGAATTCAACCCGCACGCGTGTCTCTTTCGAATTGGCAGAGAAACGGCTCGGTGCCGATGTGGTGAATTTCTCAAGCGCTTCTTCAAGCGTCAAAAAAGGAGAAACCCTGATCGATACGGTTAATAATATCTTGAGCATGAAGGTTGATATGGTAGTGATGCGTCATCCCGCACCTGGTGCCTGTCAGTTCCTTGCGCAACATGTAAACGCCCAAATTATTAACGCGGGCGACGGTACTCACGAACATCCTACCCAAGCGTTATTAGATGCCTTTTCAATTAGAAATCATTTCAAAGGAAGTATCGAAGGTAAAAAAGTTCTCATTGTAGGAGATATTAAACATTCCCGAGTAGCCCTGAGTAATATTTACTGTTTGCAGTTGTTAGGAGCCGAAGTCATGGTATGCGGACCCGCAACTTTGATCCCGAAAAATATTGAAAGTTTGGGAGTGAAAGTATCGCATAACTTCGATGAAGCCCTTAAATGGGCCGATGTTGCCAATATGTTACGGATACAATTGGAGCGCCAAGATTCCCGATTTTTCCCCTCATTGCGTGAATATTCATCCTTATACGGTCTAAACACCACGAGACTAGAAAAATGCAATAAAGAATTGTTAATCATGCATCCCGGACCCATAAACAGGGGAGTGGAAATTAGCAGTGAAGTTGCCGATAGCGCCAATAGTATCATCCTACAGCAAGTTGAAAATGGAGTCGCCATTCGAATGGCTGTTTTGTTTTTACTCGCACAGCGTAACCTATAATTGTTATGAATCCTATTTTAGTAGAATTGAGTCGCGGAGGGATTACAGAAAGTTTTCACCGTGGTGTGATTTGTGTGGTAGACGATTCGGGTAAAATCATCTACTCAAAAGGCGATACTTCCCAAGTTTGCTATCCTCGTAGCGCGTTAAAATACCTTCAACACATCCCATTAATAGCCCAAGGAATCGCAGACCATTTTAAAATTAGCGACCAAGAACTTGCATTGATGTGTGGTTCACATAATGGGGAAGACACCCATGTGCAAACGGTACGTTCTCTATTACAAAAAATAGGCTATTCGGAAAATGAACTCCAATGCGGGTCTCAAAATCCAACCCGCAAAAGCGATTGGATTCAGCTAATAAAATCGGGCGATTTTGCAAAGGCCGTCCATAACAACTGTAGTGGTAAACACGCCGGTTTTTTGGCCTTTAACGCCTTCCACCATTTGGCAACCCAAGAATACCTGTCGCCTCAGTTCTCCTTACAAACACAAATAAAAGATACGATTGCTCGATTCGCAGAATTGGATTCCCAAAAACTACATGCGGGTATTGACGGCTGCAGTGCACCTACTTATGCGCTGTCTGTATATCACCAAGCATTGATGTATAAAAACTTGATTTCTCCGAATGCCAATATCCCTCTTGAAGAACAAAACGCAGCGAAACGTATTGTAAATGCGGTTGCCGCATTCCCAGAAATGGTAGCCGGAACCAAACGGTATTGTACCGACTTGATGCGGGTAACTCAAGGCAGAATAATAGGCAAAACCGGTGCCGACGGCGTATACTGCTTGTCTATTCCCGAGAAAAAATGGGGAATCTCAATCAAAGTGGACGACGGAAAAATGGGACCACAATATCAAATTGCTCAAGCCCTTTTAACGCATCTTGAGTTGTTGAATCCAGAAGAAGCCCAAATGCTAGATCCCTACCAAGAGTTCGATATTCCTAACTTTGCAGGTAATATCGCGAGCCACACACGCGTCGTAAATCTTGAAAATGAAGCGCTTTAAATATGGTCTTCTCGTAATCGGAGCCGCTCTTTTATTTCCCCAAAAATCAATCGCACAATTCCGATTAATAAAGGCGCATTCTGATCAAGAGGACCGTATAATTTCAACAAATCCCGCTTTATTAGATCCATTCAGGAACTATAAACAGTCTTCAAGACTCATAGTTCCACTAATTAATCAAGAAAGTTCAACCTCAATTTCATTTCCTTCGACCGTAAATTTCAGTAACCGCGATTTTAATTATTTTGCTTGGAATAACCCGGAATACGGGGGAAATCACCTAACGCCGTTTACCCAAAAATCGTGGATTCAGAAATTAGGAGGAAGCCATTTATGGAATAATCCCAATCGCTTCTTTTCTTGGGAAAGTGACGATCGGCAAGATTACTTGGTGGTGAATCCCGTTTTGGATTTGTCATACAGCCCTTCCTTTGGATCTTTTGATACCACAGTGCTGAACGGACGTGGCGTTGAGCTATACGGACAAATGGGAGAGAAGCTTGCTTTTTACTCTCAGATTTACGATTATCAAGCCAATTATCCGTTTCACATTGACGAATACAATCAGAAATATGGCGTGTTTCCCGGCCTTGGGAATGTGCAAACCAATTCATTCGGATATAATGATTTCTTTTATGCTACCGCTTATATGGATGTATTGCTGCTCAAGAAACAAGGTGATACAACCGGTAAAGGGTACGAAATTTCTGCAACGTTCGGACATGATAAACAACATATTGGCTCGGGTTTTCGCAGTTTGATTTTGAGTAATTTTGCAGCACCAAGTCTGTTTTTACAGGTCAACTATAAAATTGGTCCTTTTAGGTATCAGAACTTATTTAAAGAACTGGTAAGTGATATGAGTGTTGACACTAGCAAAACGTACAATAAAAAGTACTTGGCTATGCACCGAGGAAGCTTGAACTTCGAAAATGTAGGATTGGAATTGGGTTTTTCAGAAATGGTAATTCAATCTAGGCCGAACAGTGGATTTGATATGAATTACTTGAATCCAATTATCTTTTATAGGGCCATTGAGCGTGACTTAGGATCTTCCGATAATGCGTTAATTGCATTCGATGCCAAATGGAATAAAGGCGCGTTTATGTGGTACGGTCAATTGGTTATCGATGAGTTTAACTTTTCATCGGTTTTTGGCAATAGAAATTCATATTTAAACAAATTTGGCAATCAAATAGGCGTGTATTATAGACCTCAATTATCGTATTTGAAGCAGAGTTACTTCCAATTCGAATACAATGCGGTTAGACCTTTTACGTATTCACATCGCAAAGGATCACCCAATTATTATTCTAATTATAATCAAGCATTAGCACATCCTCTAGAAAGTAATTTCAGGGAATTTATGATTCGCTTTTTTGCTGTCCCTAAAAACGCCCAACGGTGGGCATTCAAGAATACATCTCAATTTGCTTGGAAAGGATTGAATCAAATGGCAGAAAATTTCGGAGGGGATTTTCGTATTCCTTACAATACCGCACTAGACCGCGAAAACGCCCCTATTTTACAGGGACAGCTTCAGAAGCGGTTGAATATTGTAACTACCGTAGTTTATTACGCACAACCCAATGCCAAGGTTGAGCTGTCGCACCATTGGTTTCGGTCTTCAACCGAGTCAAATACCAATAACTTTCATTATTTAGCACTTGCTATTAAGTACAATTTTACAGATACCCGAGAAACGTATTTGTTCTAATCTTATTTTATCCGTTTAAATATTTTATCCCATCGCACCCCTTTGGTGTCGTACATCATCGTATTCCCTTGAATTAAGGGCTCTCCGATTTCATTGATGCCAATCACTTTAATCAATGAGAAGAACGTAAAGAGCGGCTTCCCCAAAATATGATTTTCTGGAACATAACCCCAATATCTTGAATCTGAGCTGTTAAATCTATTATCGCCCATCATCCAATAATAGCCGAACTTAAAGGTATAAGCCGTTACTTCTTTATTGGTGTTGTATTGGTAAAAGCGCCCATTTTGCTCGTATATGCCTGCTTCCTCATAAATATTAATGGCCGCTTTTAGCCAGTCCCAATTATCTTTGGTTAATACTATGGTTTCGCCTCTCTTGGGAAGGTAAACAGGACCGTAATCGATTAAACTCCACTTGTGTTTAAGGAAAGAATTCGTGTTGGTATCGGGAAATAAATGGCGGTCGTAGCCTTCGTCAATAACATCTTCGAAAATGGCTGCTACCGACGGATTTTTTCTAATTTTGTCAACATTCTCCTCCCAAGTATAAATATGATATGGAGATAATCGCTGTCCTTGTTTTTCTGTAGATCGGAGAATTTCAGGCGCCACACGGTAGGGTATGGTAAAATCCCCTAATTCGTTTTCTAGAAGGAATTCCTGAGATATATAATCCTTCATCAATAACATATACCTTTTTTGTTGCTTATCTACTTTAGGCAATTGAGAGCCATTAACAAATACATTTCCGGAGCGGATTTCTAACTTGTCGCCAGGTATTCCAACGCAGCGTTTTACGTAATTGTCTTTTTTATCTACGGGAAATCCTTCATCAGCAGGCCAATTAAAAACAATCACATCATTGTTTTTAATGGTATACCAACCCGGTAAACGCATGTATGGAAATTCTATAAGTTCAGAATAGGCCTTGAAGCCGGCGATTTCTTTAGGAGCTAATACCGGAACCGAAATGGGGGTTAAAGGAATGCGCATACCAATATTGGTTCTGCTAACCACCAAGTAATCACCTACCATCAAGTTAGATTCCATTGATGGGGTAGGGATTTGATACAAATCGAAAAACAAGGCGCGCATGCCACCGGCTACATAAGCGGCAAAAAGCAATGCATCGGCCCATTCACGTCCGCCACCCGTTTTAGGCATTTGGGTAGCTCTCCAGTCCTTATTACCGGCAGCCCCTTTAAATGCCAATGTTTTATCGAAAAACAAATAAGGGAAATAGGCAAATGTGAGCACGATTCCTGCAAATTGCTCCCAAAAACTATGTTTTCCAAAGCTTCTTAGTAGGTCTAATTTAATATTGAAACTAAACAAAATATTGACCCCGGGTATGACCATGCCAATCATATACCATTTTGGTCGGCCTACGAGTTGAATCCAATACCACCAATTGGCAATAGGGATCCATGCCAAGATCGGATTTATTCCGGCTAGCTTGAACATGCGCGACAAACCCAATCTTGTGAGTAAAAACGCTATTGTCCAAATAGCAATGAAAATCTGTATGTTAAAACTGTTCATATAAATTAAAACTTTAATAAGTCAGACATCGAATAAATTCCTTTTTTGCCTATTAAAAATCGAGCTGCGGCAATGGCTCCTTTAGCAAATCCCAATCTTCCTTTGGCTTCATGGGTGATTTCAATTTTGTCAATTTCGCTTTCGTAGATCAGGGTATGTGTACCCGGTACGTTGGGTTCACGAATCGCTTGAATGGACAGTGTATGAGACCTATCCGCGGCAAAATCAAATTCATCAACCAATTCGAAAGAATCTAGCCTATCAATGTTCTCAATCGTTTGTTCAGCTAATGTAATGGCCGTGCCGGAAGGAGCATCTTTTTTCTCTGTGTGGTGTATTTCAACCATTCTAGGAATGTAATTGGGTTGTGCATTCATCCATTGGGCTAATGTCTCGTTCAATGCGAAAAATAGATTTACCCCAATTGAAAAATTGGTAGCATAGAATAAACTTGCGTTTTTTTGATTTACATACCCCGATACGGATATAAAATCGTCGTACCAACCTGTTGTACCAACGACCAAGGGAAGTTGGATGTCGGCGGCATGTTTGATATGCTTGGCGGCTAAATCTGGCATCGTAAAGTCAATAGCCACTTCGGCATTTGAACCTTTGCAATCAATAAAAGGGTTGTTTTCATCGTAAATTTCAGATACAGTAAAATTCATTTCTTCTGCTAATGATTCAATGGTTTTACCCATTTTACCGTACCCGATAATTGCAATTTTCACGAAACAAAAATAAGATAGATTCCCACATTAAGCAGATTCTACTCAAAATACATGATAAATTTCTCATTTTTGTCGAGCAAAAACAATGAAACGTATTCTGAAACTTTTGGGACTTGTCTCCGGTTCTAGCCTGCTAATACTAATTTTAATCTTCGTAGTTCAGTCAAGTTCAAATGATAATCATACGGAGGTTTTTATCAAGAAGACTTGGTCACAACAAGAGTTTGACGATTTTATATCCAATGAGTATGATTTGTCTTTGCCATTTGGAATGACCTATTGGGGAGGTAAAGTAGGGTTTAAAATTCAAACCAGTCGATTCATCCTTCCCCCTCATACGTCGGCTTGGAAGTTTTTGAAACTCCTTAGAGAAAATAGAAACCAAACCGTGAATGTGGTGATACCACCAGGGATTCATACCAAAGAACTGAAAAGAATTCTTTTGAGAAATTTTGACGTGGCCTCTGACGATTTGGATGAAATTTGGAGAAATAATGAAATTCCCGATAAATTCGGCGATTCTTATTGGTCTCAATTTAATGTCAATGATTTTACTTGGCCTACTTTAATAATCCCTAACACCTATAACTTCTCTCGGAATACGGATATCGATAAGTTTTTCGAACGGATGCAAAACGAGCAAATTCTATTTTGGAATGACGAAAGAAAGCAGAAGCTTATAAATCAAAAATTGAATATCAACGAAGCGGTTACATTGGCTAGTATTGTCCAAAAAGAAAGCTTGAAAGTAGATGAATATGAGAAAATTGCAGGGGTTTACTTGAACAGATTGCGCATCAATATGTTTTTAGGTGCAGATCCAACTTTGGTATTTATTCGAGGTAAAGGAGGAAGGGTTTATAACAAGGATATGAACCGAGTTTCACCCTACAATACCTATCGCAATAAAGGATTGCCTCCGGGGCCAATTTGTTTCCCATCAAAAGAGGCGATTGATGCCGTATTGAATTATTCAGAACATCCCTATTTGTATTTCTGCGCAAAAAGTGACTTAAGTGGGTATCACCTATTTGCTAGGCACTATTCGGACCATTTGAAAAACGCCCGACTTTTTCAAGCAAAACTAAATCAAATTGCCAGTCGTAAAGCCAGACGTTGATAAAAAGCCACTTAGTTTTTAATGAAACGAGTAGCCCCGGTACTTCCGTCGGCATTTACGAAATTGACGTGGTAAACACCCGCTGGTAAATCACTTACGTTATGACTTTGGTGGTGTTCGATTTTTTGAACGAATTGACCTTTTGCGTCCCATATAAAACCTTGCTTAATCGTATTTCTAAAATTAAGAATATTGCTTACGGGATTTTCGACTATTGTATTTTGATTCTTCGATATTGAAGCGTTTTGATTGGTTTGTGCTTCGCCGATTGTTGTTGTAAATTTATGGAAGTAATCCCCACCATTGGATCCGTTAGAATTAGAAAGGACTAAAGCTGAAAATATACGAACGTCGCCTGTTGCAGGGGCTGGAGCGGTCCATTTGGCTGACCATGTGTTATTTACTGTCCCTATTCCTGGAGTCGTATGGCCCCAAATCTGTTGATTACCACTGTTGTATACGTCTGTGCCATTACCCGATTGTGTGCTTAGGCTTCCTGCAACTGTATTCTTGTCGTTAATAAAGGACATTTGGAATCCCATTTTTGTGGAATTTCCCGCTGCAATTAACTTAACATCATAGGTTTTATTAGGTTCGTAGGCGGTAATAGGAGTTCCACCGTCCAAAATTGTTAAACTAACATTTGCGGTTGGGTCGACAGCTGATCCATGACAGCCGCTACAATTTCCCGACGAACCAGGCGCTCCAGTGCGATTTCCTCCGGGTCCGTTAGAGCTGCTACTCAATGTAAACAAGGCGGTTAGCGCCGCAATTGTTAACACATATCCCATAATTTGTTTTTTCATGTGTCTTGTTTGTTGTTCGAAAGTAATAAATATTGACAAAAAAATTGAAGTTTTATCGAGATGTTGAACAATTCATCCGTTAGGTTATGTTATTTTTGCCTTGAGTATGAGCACACCAGAAAGTTATATACCTATTCTGATCCAATTGGCATTTTCAATCGGATTTGTAGCGTTGGCATTATATCTGTCCCAATTATTGGGACCTAAGAAAAAGACCAAGCAAAAGTTAGAAGTATTTGAATGCGGCATTGAAAGCCAAGGCGATGCTCGATTCCCCGTTTCTGTAAAGTATTTTTTATCCGCCATTCTCTTTGTACTTTTCGATGTAGAGGTAATTTTCTTCTATCCATATGCCGTTAATTTCAGAGAATTGGGTTGGGAAGGATTTGTCGCCGTATTAACCTTCGTTGGTTTCTTTTTGGCGGGTTTCATATATGTTTGGAAAAAAGGCGCCTTGGAATGGGAGCGTTAATCGAAAATTATGGTAAAAATTGTTAATGCGCCGGAAGGCATGGAAGGACAAGGTTTTTTTGCAACCTCGTTTGATAAAGTTATTGGATTGGCGCGCGCCAACTCTCTTTGGCCTTTGCCATTCGCAACCTCTTGTTGTGGAATTGAGTTCATGGCTACCATGGGCGCTAATTTTGACTTAGCGCGATTTGGTTCTGAGCGCATGAGCTTCAGTCCTCGTCAGGCAGATTTACTGATTGTAGCGGGAACAATCTCTAAAAAACTAGGACCTGTTTTAAAGCAAGTATACGATCAAATGGCAGAGCCTAAATGGGTTTTGAGTGTTGGAGCGTGTGCGTCTAGTGGAGGTATTTTTGATACGTATTCGGTATTACAAGGGATCGATCATGTAATACCAGTAGATGTTTATGTTCCTGGCTGTCCACCGCGTCCTGAACAAATCATTGAAGGCATTCTGAAAATCCAGGAATTAGCCAAAAATGAAAGTTTACGCCGCCGCGATAGTTCTGAATATCGAAAAATGTTGGAAAGTTATAATATTCATTAATACTGCACTATGAGCGAATTTGCCAGTACGATAAAGGAAACCTTACATACCCGCTTTCCTGATGCCTCTTATGAATTAGATGCTTACCAAGAGCATAATTATTTTCTTTCGGTTGGAAATGTCCACGATGTCATTGAATGGTTACAAGGAGAAGGTTTTAATTTCCTAACCGATTTAACCGCTAGCCATTATCCAGATAAAGAAGGGGCTCAATTTCAAGTGGTATACCATATTCATCATTTAAGCCAAAACCTACGATTGCGTTTGAAAGTTGATTTGGCTGAGGATAACATGGACATACCAACCATAACAGATCTTTATGCAGCCGCCAATTGGATGGAGCGCGAAACCTTTGATTTTTTTGGAATTCAATTTGTAGGACATCCCAACCTCACAAGGATTTTGAACGTAGACGATATGGATTACCATCCCATGTTAAAGGCATATGCATTGGAA
>CAMBBZ010000020.1 GCA_945863965.1 Chitinophaga pinensis
CCGACGGCAGCGGCAGAGAATTCCTGGTGCAACGTGCCGGAGGATCTTTGAATCCACCTACACACGAAACCATTGATGCCCGCCAACATTATGTGTACCAAGAAGGAAAAACCGTGTTTAAGTTTGCTGTTACCAATATGGCCGATGTTAGTTACGACGTGATGACTAGAAATGGGTTAACTTCCGATGATGTGGATTGGTTAGTGCCGCACCAAGCGAATTTAAGAATTATTGATGCTACTGCAAGCCGGATGGGCCTTGATGAGTCTAAAGTGCTTATTAATATTCAAAAATACGGCAATACCACAGCCGGTACTTTGCCTTTGTTACTTTGGGACTTTGAATCTAAATTCAAAAAAGGCGATAACCTAATACTGAGTACTTTCGGTGGTGGTTTTACCTGGGGTGCCATTTTAGTTAAATGGGCTTATTAATTTAGTTTCGCTTCAAAACCGCGCAAAATAAATAATCGCCTCGCACTTTTAGCGAGGTATCACCATAATAAGCTGAGTCTATCATTCGGAAATCCGAATGGGTTTCGAGAAACCGATCTATTTGACCTTCGTTTTCTTTATGGAAAAGCGAGCAAGTGCAATACAAAATTGTGTTAATGTGTTCAGTTTCTGCCAGAGCTTTTAGAATTCCATTCTGCATCTCGGCATATTCGGCAATTTGTTTTTCATTGAACAATGCCAATACCTCTGGATTTCGTCTCCAAGTACCACTCCCCGTGCAAGGAACGTCTGCCAATACTACTTCAGAGTGGATACCCTTTAATTCATTTGCGGAACCCTTCTGACTGAGATCAAGTACACGCACCTCGGGAACTTCTTTTTTGTTTTTGCGAAATCGGATTACCAAATTATCTAAAATGGTTGATCGCTTATCGGTACAAATTAGGGTTTTAGGGTTGCCTAACTGCTGAATCATTAAAGCCTTTCCACCTGCCCCCGCACAACAATCCCAAACATTTTGAGCTTTGAAAATAGCTTTATGCCTATCAATAACTTGAGTGCTCGCAATGTCTTGTATAATTCCTATTCCTCTTTCTATCCAATTTTGCAAATCGGTTCCGCTTGGAAACATCCACGTATTGGAGTCAGCAATCCGTGTGCCACCCGCTTCAATACAATCCGCATGACTCAAATCATCCCAAACATATAAATAAACAGGGGCGGGCTCGTGCATCCAATTAGACAAATCTGCAATAGAAATGTCTTGACTGATATGCTCTTTTAAATGGTTGTAGGGATCTGTATCTGCGGGTGTTAATCCTGTATCTATAGATTTCAATAGCTCGGCGCGGTTGATTTCAGCGCAAGCGTCTATGAATCTAAAATTCTTCCAATATAAATAGCACAATTCCCGATAGGCTTTTCTGTCTTTGCTACCCCAGTTTTTATGCTGACGAAATACGGACTTTAGGTATAACGCAAAAGGCATAGTTCCTGCATAGGCTTCTATGATCTGAATGGCTTGTTCGTAATGCCTGGGGTGCCTGGCTTGCATTATTTTTGCGGTTCTTGGGTCTCAAGCGCTTGCAATTCAATCTTCTCTTGACGAATCAATCGAACCCCTTGGTTAACAAAAATGGTATTTCCAGTATTCCTGAATTTATAAGTATTGATTAGTCCTGAATAAGAGGCATTGGGCAGTTTATTTAAATCAATTCCGCCATTATTCGCATAATGGGCCCCTAAGAAAAACAACTGATCGTAGGCTTGAAAGGCGAACTTACTGGGTTCTGCACGCTCTTTTTTAATAAACTTATGCGTAAACTCCAGCGCTTGGCTATCCGTACCCGATATATAATTCATACTCGGATAAATAATTCTGGTTTCGTCAATTTCCTCAGAGGCCGTCAATTGATCGTACCAACTTAAATCTCCAATAATATACGAATCTGCTTTTTTCGAAACGTATTGAAATTGTGCGAGTCGCGTAAAAGAACTGGTTCCTACATTAATGAGTAAAATATTCTCATTTTTATTGGGAAGTTTTGGATTCAGTTTGGAACCCGATAACTGGTGTTCGGTGAACGAAATTTTCTGATTCTTAAGCGCTTTTTTGTAATAGGTCAATTGACTAACATCTTTCTTGTCAACGACAAGGTGAAATGAATGCTCAGGAAATTCTTGTTTTAATTGATTAACTAAACCTTTTATCCGCACCGAATCATGTCCAAAAAAATTGATATTTTGAACAGCCTTTGGCAATTTTAATGTAGCCAAAGGAGATACCCATAAAAATCGGGTATTAGGGAGATTGGAGGCAATTAGGTCAACGGGTTTTTGGGTTAATGGACCTATAAAAATATCAAGAGCTCGAAATTCGGCGCTTTTGGGTAACTGCTCCAACTCGGAGTCATCCATTTTTTGTAGATCCCAAACTCGAAAATCAACAGATATTTTCCATTCATTCAGTGCTTCTGCCGCTAAACGCAATCCTGCATAATAATCAAGTGCAGCCTGTGAAATTTGCTTTTGTCCCATCGTCGAGCTTGTATCGGTAAAGAAGGGCAGGAGCACACCGACTTTCAGATGTTTTGAATTTTGGGCACTGGCGTTTAGGGAAATTCCCCCAAAAAATAAAATCGCAACAAACTGGCAGAAATGTTTCATAGCATAAGGTTTATTCCCATTCGATGGTAGCGGGAGGTTTAGAACTGATATCGTATACCACGCGGTTAATTCCGCGTACTTGATTGATGATGGCGTTGGAAATATCAGCTAGTATTTCATATGGAATATGCACCCAGTCGGCAGTCATGCCGTCTGTGCTGCTTACGGCTCGTAAGGCCACAACCTGCTCGTACGTGCGTTCATCGCCCATTACGCCTACGCTGTATACCGGCAATAAAATGGCGCCTGCTTGCCAGATTTTATCGTACCAACCTGTTTTACGCAGAATTTGCGTATAAACGTAATCCGCTTCTTGAAGTAAGGCCACCTTTTCAGGGGTAATATCACCCAAAATACGTATCGCCAATCCAGGGCCCGGAAACGGATGTCTTCCCAATAGAACATCGCTCAAACCTAAGGCTTTACCCACTCTGCGTACTTCATCCTTGAAAAGGGCGCGTAAGGGTTCAACTACCTTTAAATTCATTTTCTCGGGAAGTCCGCCTACGTTATGATGGCTTTTAATGGTAACAGACGGACCGTTAACACTTACGCTTTCAATTACATCGGGATATATTGTGCCTTGAGCTAACCAGGTAGCGCCTTCAATTTTTGACGCTTCGCGTTGGAATATTTCGATAAATACACGCCCAATGGTTTTTCTTTTTTCTTCGGGATCGCTTTTACCAGCCAACTCGGTATAAAATTCATTGCGGGCATTTATGGCCCACAAATTTAGATTCATGCTCACATAATTGGCTTGAACTTCTTCAAATTCGTTCTTGCGCAATAAACCATTATCAATAAAAATACACGTTAGGTTTTCCCCTATCGCTTGGTGCAACAAGGCTGCAGCTACAGAACTGTCAACCCCGCCTGATAATCCCAAAATTACCTTTTCATCGCCAATGGTTTCGCGTAAACTGGCCACGGTTTCATCGATAAAATGTCCGGGTGTCCAATCTGCCTGACAGCCGCAAATATCTATGGCGAAGTTTTTCAATAATTCCAAACCTTCGGTGCTGTGATATACCTCTGGGTGGAATTGAATTCCATATACAGGATGGGTAAAACCGTTCCAGCGAAAACCAGCAACAGGAATGGACTCTGTTTTGGCAATAATGTCAAAATTATCAGGTAAAATACCAATGGTATCGCCGTGACTCATCCAAACTTGGCTTTCAAAGTTTAATCCATTCAAAAGGGCATTTTCAATCCCCGTTTGAAGCATTTTTGCCCTGCCGTATTCGCGGTGAAGACTTTTATCAACTTGTCCGCCTGCTACCTTCGCCATGTATTGCGCGCCGTAACAAACACCCAATACTGGAACTTGCTCGAACAAGGCGAATACATCGATTTGCGGGGGATTTTGATCGTTTACGGAACACGGACTACCCGACAAGATAACCCCTTTCGTGAGGGTATCGGGACGTATTGCGCTATTAAAGGGGTGGATTTCACAATAAACGTTGATTTCGCGCAACCTACGGGCGATCAATTGGGTATATTGGGATCCAAAATCATAAATGAGGATTTTTTCGGTCATAAATGCAGAAGCAAAGATAACGCTAAATCCATTTGTGTTACGGAATTCGGGGCATTTCTTTTAACGGTTTTACCCCTAATTAAGCGCGAAATTGGTATTACGCCATTTCTTGTAGCTGTTTCATGGCAGTATTAAGGGCTCTTACCATGAAATCGTGCCGATTTCCCCGCAGCACATAATGCTTAACCACCACGGCGTCATCTATTTTGGTGGCAATATAAATAGTGCCATTAGGTTTCTCTTCGCTGCCCCCGCTAGGGCCCGCAATACCCGTAGTCGCGATACCCATTTTGGCGTTTAACAACGCGCAAACGCCTTCTACCATTTGATGAGCCACTTCAGCGCTCACGGCGCCATGCATCTCAATCAAGGTTTTCTCGACTTTTAAAACATCAATTTTCACTTGGTTGTCGTAAGCAATTACGGAACCCTTATAAACGTCTGAAGCACCGGCTATTTGCACAATCTGATTGCCTATATATCCGCCCGTGCAGCTTTCGGCCGTAGCGATTGTCATGTGCCGTTTTCGGGCGGTATCCAAAAGCCATTCAGACATACTTGAGTCGGTAGGGCTGAAAACCCAATCGCCCAGCTCCTGCAATAAATCTTGCCAAAACCGTTCAAAGACTTCCCCCGAAAGCAAGGGATCTTGGCGGGTTAATCGCAACTTTACCACATTATGACTCGGTAAATAAGCCAAGCCACAACCGGGTATCCGCTTCTCAAACGCACTAAGCTTTTTGGCGATGAGGCTTTCGGGAATAAGGGCGGTGGTGAGGGTTCTGTTTAGCGCTGGGGGAAGTTGGAATAACGGCGCTAACAAAGGAAGAAGCGATTCTTCTGTAATAGCCTTTACCTCTCCGGGAACGCCTGGCATTGCGGCCACATAACGCCCATTTTTTTCGAACCACATTCCCGGCGCTGTTCCTTGAGAATTAAATAAGGTTTTTGAACAATCGGGCAATTCGGCTTGCATCTTATTGATTTCAAATAATTCAGTTCCGCGAAAAGCGAAAATTCGCTGCAAATGCGTCAATACATCGTGATCAATTCGAGTTCCACAGCCAAAATACGATTGAAGTACGCTCTTGGTAATGTCGTCGTTGGTGGGACCTAAACCACCGGTTATAAGGACTAAAGATACCCGTGCTAGAGATTCGTCTAAGGCTGTAATGATATCATGTTTACCATCGCGAATGGCTGTTTTTCTAGAAATGTTCAATCCTAACGGTGCCAAAACTTGGGCCAAATAAACACTATTGGTATCGATGGTTTGGCCCATTAAAAGTTCATCTCCGATGGTAATTATTTCAACATCCATGATACAAAAGTATCGAAATCCACAAGTGGTTGATGCTTTTTTTACGCACACCAAGGGAAAGGACATAAGTTTGTAAACTCATGTCTCAAATAATAATTTATACCGACGGGGCTGCCTTAGGAAATCCAGGCCCAGGCGGGTACGGCGCTGTCATGATTTATGGGGAACACCGAAAAGAATTATCAGAGGGTTTTGTGCTTACTACTAATAATCGTATGGAATTATTGGCCGTAATTGAGGCCTTAAAACACATCAATAATCCGCAAATTCCAGTGGCGATTTACACCGATTCCAAATACGTTTGCGATACGATTTCAAAGAATTGGTTGGGAAGTTGGGTGAAAAAGGGATTCAAAGACGTGAAAAATGTCGATTTATGGAAGGAATTCTTGCAGATTTCTAAACCGTTTCAATTAAAAATGAACTGGGTAAAAGGACATGCGGGCATTCCTGAAAATGAGCGTTGCGATTTTTTGGCTACCCAAGCCGCAAAAAACAGCCCAACTAAGCGCGATACAGAATATGAAAAAGTGGCTGCCTCTAAAAATTCCTTGTTTTAATGTCCCGATAGCAAATGGGCGGCGTGACTCAGGGCAGCTTCGGTCATTTCCGCTCCCGATAATATTTTAGCAATGCTAATTTGTCGATCGGCTTGGCTCAGAAGTCTTACTTCACTGCGCGTAGTATGGGCATCCTGCATTTTTACCACTTCCCATTGCTGATTTCCGGCTGCGGCAACTTGTGGTAAATGGCTGATGCATAAGATTTGATGTCGTTGCGCCAATTCCCGAAACAATTGTCCCATTTTCGCAGCTACTTCACCGCTTACGCCCGTATCCGCTTCGTCGTATATTAGGGTAGGTAGTAGTTTCCTTTCGGAAATGATACTTCGGAATGCGAAATTTAGCCTAGACAACTCCCCGCCCGACGCAATTTCGCTAACGGGCTGTGGTTGGGTTCCTGGATTGGCCGTGAATAACAATCGTATCGCATCGGCTCCATGCGGACCCATTTGTGAAAGGTCAAATTGAATATCGAAAGCCACCTGTGTATAGGGCATATTCAAGCGCTTTAGAATGTCTACTGATTTTTTGGATAGGATTTCGGCAGCGTGCATACGTTGGTTATGTAGGAGCTGCGCGTTCGTTTCACAGGTGTTTTGCCATTCAATAAGTGATCCTTGCAATTGGACAATTAGGGCTTCTAATTCTGATGTAGAAGATAGGGTACTACTCAGTTTTTGTGCGATTTCTAAGAGTGCATCGGTGTTAGATACCTGGTGCTTGCGAAACAAATGTTGTATCTTATCAAAACGATCGTTTATCTCAAACAAACGCTCCGGATTTTGTTCGGTTTTTTCTGCAATTTGAGCGGCTTCTGCGGCTAAGTCATCAACCTCAATGGCGATGGATTTCAATCTATTTTTAAAATCGGCGAACTCTGGACTAATGGTCTCGAACCCTTTAATGGCTTGATATAATTGTTGTACGAGTCCGCGAACATTCAGATCGCCTTCGCTCAAACCACTCGCTACTTGTGCAAAATGGTCTTTGATTTCCTCCGCTTGAGACAAGGTTTGTATTTCCTGCTCTAAGCTCGTTTCTTCCCCCGATAATAATTGAAGTACGTCTATTTCTTGCAGTTGAAACCGGTTAAAATCACGTTCTTTTAATGCAAGTCGTAGGGCATTTTCAGCCGTTTTGAGTTCTTTGCTGATTTCAAGTACTTTCGTGTACGTACGCTGGTATTGGGGATAAACGCCCGATTCTGTATTAAAGGAATCCAACATTTCCCTTTGTACATCCTCCTGCGCCATCATTAATGTAGTGTGTTGGGTTTGGATTTCAACTAAAAAACTGCCCAATTCTTTTAATAAAGGAAGGGTTACCGGAGTATCGTTAATGAACGCCCTAGATTTACCTGTTTTGGCGATTTCCCTCCGGAAAATACACGTTTCTGAATAATCAAGATCGTGCTGATCAAAAAACGATTGCAATGGCAAGCGCCGAATATCGAAATGGCCTTCAATAATGCACTTATCAAACCCCTCCGATACCACACTCGTATCTGCGCGTTGTCCGAGTATTAATCCAATTGCGCCTAAAAGAATTGATTTACCCGCGCCAGTTTCGCCCGTTATGGTGGTAAGTCCCTCTGTGAGGTCCATTTCCAAATGCTCCAAAAGGGCGTAGTGCGATATTAATAAACGTTGCAACATCGGTTTTAGATTTAAGACCGGGTAAGAATGCAATTCATGACCCAAAGGTTTTCGTTGATATCCTTTTTGCCGTAAATAGCGTCTTGGAAAGGCGTGTAAACGATTTCTTGATTGATCACACCAACCGCAACACCATGTTTCCCTTCTAGTAGTCCTTTGACTGCGTGAGCGCCCAATCGAGAGGCGAGGATGCGGTCATTGGCACTGGGCTTGCCTCCGCGTTGAATATGGCCTAAAACCGTTACCCTCGTATCGGCTTCTGGGAAATGTTCTTGATAGGCTTTCGCCAATTCATAAGCCCTTCCTTGTTCGTCGCCTTCGGCAACTACAAAAATTGAGAATTGCTTTTCCCGTCGTTTATTTTTATGGAAGTTCACCAATTCGGTAAATTCATTTTCTTTCTCGGGAATAAAAACGCCTTCGGCACCACCTGCTAACGCGGCGTTTAATGCAATGTGTCCGGAATGCCGGCCCATTACCTCCACGAAAAATACGCGATTATGGGCATCGGCGGTATCGCGAATTTTATCAATCGCATCAACGGCCGTATTGGTAGCCGTATCGAAACCTATAGTAAAATCGGAACCCGCTAAGTCGTTATCTATGGTTCCGGGACAACCAATGATGGGGATGTCGTATTCTTTTGAAAAAGCGAGGGCTCCCGTATAGGTACCGTCGCCGCCAATGGCCACCAAAGCATCGATTCCGTGTTCTTTCAAGTTTTTATAAGCCATGGCCCGACCTTCTACGGTTCGAAATTCTTTAGAACGCGCAGTCTTTAGGATTGTGCCGCCATATTGGATAATATTGCCCACGCTGGCCGCAGTCATTGGTGCAATGCGGTTGTTGATTAATCCGTCGTAACCCGCAGTAATGCCATATACGTCGATGCCAAAATAGATACACGTTCTTACGGCAGCGCGCACACACGCATTCATTCCGGGGGCATCACCGCCTGAAGTAAAGACGCCGATTTTTTTAATAGTTGAGTTCTCGCTCATAGTGGTTTTAATGAAAGTTCAAAATAAACAAAAACCCCCGACATCGTCGAGGGCTTTTGCGATAATTGCCAAAAATAATGGCTTAATTATTTGGGATAATTGATACCCTTGTAATCGAATTGTACAAAATCGTTATTGTTACCAACTGCAGGCAAGTCGGTTAGTTTACCAATCTTTACTATATAAAGGTTGAAATCAACTTCTTGGGTAGACTTAACCAAAATAACATCGCCTTCCGCAAATGTGTATTGCGCGGTCATTTTATCTTTATTGGCTTTGTAAAGGTTGAAAAGATACGTAGTACTTGAGGCATTGTTCCAGTCGTTGGCGGTAATCTTTACGAATTTGGTTCCATTGCCGGAAGTCCAAGTTTTAGACCACTGAGCCGCACCTGTTACGGTAGCGTCTTTAATATCTTGGTCAATGGGTTTAGACGTTTTTTGTAACGCAAAACCTGCTATTAAATCGTAAGCTATGTCTTGTCCTTGTGAGTTAGAATTGTAAACAATTTGGTTGGCACCATTATCTAAACCATTAAGTTTTGGAATGATAGACAAATTTACTGTCGCTTGAGCGCTGCTTCCATTGGCATCATTAACGGTTAGGATATATTGAACCTCATCACCCGTAGATCCAACTGCTTTGGCGGGAACTATAGCCGTGAAGGTTTTCCCAGTAATCGCAGAGTCAAAAACGGTGATTGCAGCACCACCATTAATTTTTACGGTAAACAAAACCGATTTCAAATTTTCTGAGCCCGCTGTAGCGCTGGCAGAAATAGAAATATTGGAACTTACCTCGACCTCATTACCTGTGATTTTGTCTCCAGTGATGGATAAAGTAACAGTTGGTTTAGGTGCTTCGTCTTCGTCGCCACCGCAAGAGGACAAAAATGCCATTGCCGCAACGGGCAAAATTAGCATCCATGCATTAAATTTCATACGTTTCATATTAGTGTTCTTTTTCTGCCTGCAAATTCCCTAAATTATCTAACAATTGCAAGTCAAAGTTTATCTTGCCGCAATTAAACCCTGTTTGTGTGTCAAATTGTCGGCTTTACTGACAAAATGATGAAAATTACCTCGAGCCTTAGGGTCAATTTTAAAATTTCATTGATATTTGCACTTTGGCACAAGCCTTGACACTGTAAACCGATGTTTAAACAGAAAGATACCTTCTTTGATTTTATGAATGAGGATGATAATGTAGATGGAACCCCCGAGTTTTTACCGTTGTTTTCTAAACAAGAAGAAGACGAGAGTAATAAAATGGAGGTTCCCGAGGAACTTCCTATACTCGCTATAAAAAATACTGTTTTATTTCCGGGTGTTATTTTCCCTATAACCGTTGGGCGTGACAAAAGTATCCGTTTAATAAAAGAGGCCAATAAAGGCGATAAAACCATCGCCGTTGTGTCTCAAAAAAATTCTGAAGTCGAAGATCCAGGGCTCGAAGATGTGTATCCAACTGGGGTATTGGCTAAAATTATTAAGTTAATGAGGATGCCCGATGGAACTACCACCGTTATCATTCAAGGCAAACGACGTCTAAATATAGGAGAACTGACCCAATCGGAACCCTATATGAAAGCCAAAGTGATTTCCTGTCCTGATTTAGCTTTCAAGGAAGATAAAGAATACAAGGCCATCATCGATAGCATTAAAGACATCTCCAATAACATCATTAATTTATCTCCCAATATTCCTTCAGAAGCTTCCATAGCCATTAGAAATATCGATTCAAGCGTTTTCTTGATTCACTTTGTGGCCAGTAATCTGAATATTTCAGTAGGAGAGAAGCAGGAAATTCTGGAATCCGTATCTCCCAAAGAACGTTCGCTGCGCGTGTTGGAGCACGTAACCAAAGAACTCCAAATGCTTGAGTTAAAAGATCAAATTCAAAGCAAGGTTCGTACGGATATCGACAAGCAGCAGAAAGAGTACTTTCTAAACCAGCAAATTCGCGCCATCCAGGAAGAACTAGGAGCGGAATCCCCCGATAAAGAAATTGAAAATCTGCGTGAAAAAGGGGCTGTGAAATCTTGGAAAAAGGAAGTAAAGGACCATTATAATAAGGAACTAGATCGACTCAATCGCATCAATCCTGCCTCACCTGATTATTCGGTGGGACTCAATTATGTGCAATTATTACTTGAGTTACCTTGGGATACCTATACCGACGATAATTTCGATTTAATACGCGCGGCAAAAGTGCTCGATGAAGATCATTTTGGATTGGATAAAGTTAAAATTCGCATACTCGAATATTTGGCCGTTTTAAAACTTAAAGGGGATCTTAAATCTCCCATTATTTGTCTGTATGGACCTCCAGGTGTGGGTAAAACCTCCTTAGGGAAAAGTATCGCCCGTGCGCTCGGTCGGAAATACATACGCATGAGCTTGGGTGGTTTGCACGACGAATCTGAAATCCGCGGTCATCGCAAAACGTATATTGGAGCTATGCCCGGTAGGGTTATTCAAAACATTAAAAAAGTCGGAACTTCCAATCCGGTTTTTGTATTAGATGAAATTGATAAATTAGGTCGAGATTTTCGCGGCGATCCAAGTTCAGCCCTGTTGGAAGTATTAGATCCAGAACAAAACAGTACGTTTTACGACAATTACCTTGAGTACGATTACGATCTCAGCAAAGTATTGTTTGTAGCCACCGCAAACTCACTCGATACCATACAGCCTGCTTTGCTTGATCGTATGGAAATTATTGATTTGCACGGTTATAGCGTAGAAGAAAAACTACAAATTGCCAAAACCTACTTAATTCCCAAGCAGCGTAAAGCCCATGGATTAAAGAGTTCCCAATTCAAAATTTCAGATACGGGTTTACAATTAATCATTGAGCAATATACCCGCGAAAGTGGGGTAAGGGGATTGGAGAAAAAAATCGCCTCTATGGCCCGGTCTTCTGCCAAACACGAAGCCACCGGCGAACCGTACAAAAAAACATTGAGTATTCCCGAAATCGAAACGGTATTAGGTCCTGAAAAACTAGAACCAGAACTATACGAAAATAACAACACCGCGGGTGTGGTTGCGGGTCTTGCTTGGAGTCCTATGGGTGGCAGTGTGCTATTTGTAGAAAGTACCTTAACGCAAGGTAAAGGGGAACTTAAAGTTACCGGACAACTCGGTGATGTAATGAAGGAAAGTACGGCCTTGGCCCATACCTTCTTGAAAGCCCATGCCCATTATTTAGAGCTAGACCCTGAGATTTTCAATCATTGGAATGTTCACATTCACTTTCCTGCAGGTTCAATCCCCAAAGACGGTCCCTCCGCCGGTATCACCATCCTTACTGCTTTGGCCTCGTTATTTACTCAACGCAAAGTAAAGAACAAGTTAGCCATGACAGGAGAGATAACACTACGCGGAAAAGTATTACCTGTTGGAGGCATCAAAGAAAAAATACTAGCCGCCAAACGCGCCGGAATTAAGGAGGTGATTATGTGCAAACAAAACGAGAGGGATATCCTAGATATCAAGCCGGCTTATATAGAAGGGATGGAGTTTCATTTCGTAAATAATATGTTTGAGGTATTGGACTTGGCCTTAACCAATCAAAAAGTCAAACACCCCATTGATTTCACCCTAAAAAATCCGAAATAAACTATATTTGGGCATGATTTTACAAAAAATGTGGGCCTATATCACCTTTAAGAAGGAAAAAGGGGATAAGCCGAGCTTCAACCTAAGAATGATGCACGGTATCAATAAAATTTCGATTATCATGTTTTTATTTGCGGTTATCGTCATGTTCGTGCGGTTTTGTAAGTAAAAACATGAAGCCATTTTTGCGATTAATACTGGTTAGCTTTCTTTTTTGGGGAAATGGCCTATTCGGACAGTTACCGCAGTTAGCACAAAGAGGCAATATCCTATCTGCGCCCTTAAATAAGGTAGGTATGGATGCGGCCAGCAAAAGTGGTATGGGTTTAATTCCACTTTTTGTGGTTCAGGGAAATTGGATTCATGAAAATTTAGACTTAGTCGGCGCCGATTATCAGCGCATGCCTGATTCGGTAAAAATCATTCCGCCCGCGCATCAAGGGTCGCTTTCTTATGGGTATTTCTTCCAACAGCATAATGCGTCAGAATGGGAACCCAGTCGCTTACTTTTTGTAATCGAAAACGGCGCCCGTTGGAACCGAGCGGCGGTTAGCCGTATTTGGGTAGACCGCAATCACAATCTCGATTTTAGCGACGATAAGCCCGACACCCTGTTTAAAGGGCAAATGCGTCAGACGTTATGGTTCTCAGCTAATAACGAAAAAGCATCTGGACTAAATATTCAAGTATTTCCCGCTCAGAAATTTTATAAATTTTCTCAAATGAATGACCTATCTATCCGTGAAATGTCGGGTCCAAGGGTATTCTTAGGGACCGAAAGTTCCTTAAAAGTGGAGCGTATTAACATTCGGTATGCCCAATTTTTGTTTCGACGTGACACCTTAGCGATAGGCATTTTAGACGCCAATTCGAATGGTGTTTTTGGAGACAAAGGGATTGATCAATGGGTCGTAAGCGACGAATATTATCCTGCAATATCTACCCAATACACGGTGCCCATGGGCGATAATTCGGAATTTGCTTGGATGGGGTATGCGTATCGGTTAACGCTCGATACCGCAGATTGGGAGCGCAATAACTTGAGTTTATCTCCGGTGTTAAAACCCAAAAAAAACCATAAAAGCCTCTTGAATGGGGCCAAAATGCCAGCGTTCAAATTCTGTGTTGCTCAAAAAAATGGCAAACGGAAACGCACAAGAAATCTCGAAGCGAAAACAAGTGTATTTGTGATTTGGAGTGCCGATAATGCAGGTTTTATTGCAGATTCTGCGCAATTGCACGCATTATCTCGTGCGCATACTTCCTCGGCCAATTGGGTGTTTTTGAATTTTGGAGGAAGCGGCAAATACGTTTCCTACTACAACCGACGCTACGATGTTGCGGTGTTACACGGGTTTTGCAATTCTAGTATTGCCGATAAACTCAAACTGCAATCGTTGCCCCAATATTTGATTTGGAATGAACGTAAGCGTCTGCTATTCAATACCTCCAATGTGGATGATTTGCGAGAATACCTTCAAAATATGCAGAAGTAGTTATTATTGTGTAATATTGCATAAGTATTAATTACATGAAAAGAACTGGTGTTATCATTATTTTGTTGATTCTGTTGCTGTTATCAGCAGGAACCAATACCTATTTGTTCTACGACAACAAAGACTCGCTCGCTAAAAAAGAACTTGAAGTCGTTGCCCTGCGCGATTCCTTACAACGAGAACTTCTTCGCATTGAAGACTCATTAAACAATGTGGTAATGACTCTTCAACAAGAAAACACCACCTTAGTTACTAAAATCACCGAGTTGGAAGGACCAACCAATCCCCGTGTTGTGGCGGCCTACAGCGAATTAAATCGCATTCGCAGACAGCTCATCCAAATGACGACTAACGAGGGAGGCGGCGATATAAATATCCAAAGAAATACCAAAGACGTAAACCTGAGTGGTATTAGAAAACAATTGGCGGATGCTAAAGTTAAAATCAAAGACCTTACCGCTCAACTAGATACCTTAGTCATTGAGCGCAATCAAGCCGTAGCCGACAAAGATGTGGCGGTTAACGAAAAAGAAGCCTTAGGCGTAGAAAATACAGAACTAAAAGAGCGCTTAGAGAAAGGGGCAATTCCGCAATTTGGAACCCTTATTACCAGTGCGTACGACGATAAAAAGAAGACTGCAGATAAAGCCAAAAAGGTATCTCAATTCATGATCACCTACGATATTCTCGAAAATCCAATGGTAACGGCTGTGGTTGATGAAGAAGTGACTATTCGATTGATTGATCCAGACGGCGGAATCATGACGCTTAATAATAAAACATTGAAAGATAAAAGTTTGATATTTACATTAAAAGAGAATATCAGTTTTGACGGAGCGCTTCAAAAAGTAAAGTGGAAATTCCCAGATCGCGGTAATCTTTCTGGTAAATTAAAAAAAGGAAAGTATACTACTGAACTTTGGACCCGCGGTTTACTGCGCCAAAAGAATACCTTTACTCTAAACTAATATCAATACTTAGTTTTCATAAAAAAGCCTCCTGAATAAAGGGGGCTTTTTTATGAATTATGAATTATGAATTATGAATTATGAATATATCATTTAAGCTTTATTAAGTGAGTTAACTTCACAACAATATAATGGATAAACAATTGAATTAACAAAGCTGAAATTTCATAGAAAGGTAGCAGCCAAATTCAGGTAAGTGCAACTCATAATTCACCATTCATAATTCATAATTAAAAAAAGGTCGCCTTTTTGAGGCGACCTTTTTTTGAAAAAAGCTTATTTCTTTTTCCCAGGTCTTAATTCTTTGTCTGGATTATACGAAACGCCCATCCATGAATAGATTTTGGCTTTCATCTTTTCATTCAAATAATATAAGTTCGGTACTATAAACAAAGTAAGTATGGTGGCAAAACCCAATCCGAAGATCATGGTCCAACTCAACGGACCCCAAAAGGCCACACTGTCTCCACCGAAGAATATATGCGGATTGAATTCGCTAAACAACGTAACAAAATCCATATTCAGTCCAATAGCTAATGGAATTAATCCTAAAATAGTGGCAGCCGCCGTTAGTAAAACGGGCGTCATACGTGTTTTGCCCGCTTCGATCAACGCCGCCTTTAATGGCATACCTTGTGAACGAAGGAGGTCTGTAAACTCCACAATTAATATCCCGTTTCTGACCACAATACCAATTAAGGCTACAATTCCGATACCACTCATAATTACCGAAAAGTCCATATCAAAAATGGCAAATCCCAATAAAACTCCAATCACAGAGAAGAAGATTTCACTTAAAATTATGATAGGCTTGGTTATCGAATTAAATTGGGCAACTAAGATTACAATAATAATAGCAATAGATGCCATCATTGCGGTAGATAAAAAGGACGCTGTTTCGGCCTGTTCTTCCTGTTCGCCCGTAAGTACAATTTCCAAACCTTCGGGTTGTCCGTATTGTGTGATGGCATCGGTAACTTGTGCCACTACTTCATTAGGCGCAAATCCCGTAAGTACATTTGAAGACAAGGTGATTACGCGCTTTTGGTTTATGCGATTAATACCGCCAAATGTATTGCTGTAAGATACCTCCGCCACTGCCGATAACGGAATTTGACGAAGCATACCGCCAGCAATCATGTCACGGAATGTAATACGCATGTTCATGAGTTCGTTCAAATCATTGCTCGTTGATTTCTCAACTCGAACCATAATCGGATAATCGTCGTTCGCATCCTTAAACTTAGAAGCCTCCGCACCGTAAATAGAATTCCGTAAGGCCATTCCAATTTGAGCCGTACTAATGCCATAGCGATTCGCACGTTCACGGTCTATATTTACAATCAATTCAGGCTTAGATGAAATAAAGTCGCTCTTCAATTCTTCAACCCCCGGGATATTTTTATCATCGAGGAATTGCTTCAACTGCGAACCGGTTTTTACTAAAGCGTCAAATTCATCGCCGCGAATTTCTATATTGATCGCTTTTCCTACTGGAGGACCGTTGCTTTCTTGTTCTACCACCAATTCTGCTCCGGCAAATCCGGTAAGTCCCGCACGAATATCCTCTAAAAGCTTACGGGTACTGCGACCGTTTCTTTGGGGGAATTCAGTGAACGCTACCGTAATCTTACCCTTATTGCTTTTGGTTGAACGATCCCCACTATTAGGATCAGTAGCTCCAACGGCAACGTTTGAAATAACACTTTCAACGATGGATTTATTTCCGTTTTTCTCTAAAATTTCAAATACTTTTTTCTCCGCAATTTGCACGATACTATCCGTAAATTCAGCACTAGTTCCTTCTGGTAAGGTCAAATATACGTATGTGAAATTCGGCTCCGCTTGAGGGAAGAAAACCACACCGGGCTTGCGCAGGGCGGTTACAACAAATGATAAGATTAATAAACCTACGGTTCCCGAAAGAATGATAATAGACCGTTTCCCCGACAAAGACCAAGCTATTGTATTTTTATAGGCGTTTTGAACCCGAGGCCAACGTTTTGTTTGAAAACGGTAAATTACATCTTTCAACCAAACTTTATGCAGGGCATAAATGAGATAAAACAAAACAATTAAATTACCCAGGCCAAAGGTGATTAAGTAGCCCAGCAAGGCAAGAACTGCAAAAATTATCGATGTTTTTCGGAAGCCCGCCTTGCGCCAAGCTCCTTTTTCTGGCTTGCTGTCCTTTTGCATGAAATCTACCGCAAATACCGGATTAATGATATAAGCCACTACCAAGGAAGCCAGCAATGTTATGATCAGGGTTACCGGTAAGAAATACATGAATTTCCCCACAACACCTTGCCAAAATGCCAATGGGAAAAAAGGCGCTATGGTAGTCAGGGTTCCCGAAAATACCGGTAGGAATACCTCTCCAGCTGCTTTTTTGGCTGCTTTTGTAATGCTGATATTCTCCTCGTGATAAATACGGTGGGTATTTTCAACGACCACAATCGCGTCGTCAACCACGATACCCAGCGCCAATAAGAAGGAAAATAAAACGATAAAATTCAAGCTAAACCCAATGGTTGGCATCACTAAAAAGGCTACAAAACAGGAAAGTGGCACCGATAAACCAACAAATATGGCATTAGTTGCTCCCATAAAGAACATTAGAATTAATACCACCAAGATAAATCCAATGATAATGGTATTAATCAAATCATGAACCGTGGTACGTGTTTTGGTACTTTGATCACCCGTGAAAACGACGTTTAGCTTTTCGGGATATTGACCGCTACTCTTTAATTCATCCACGATTTCGCGACAATTGTCAGAGGCCTCAATAAGGTTTTCTCCGGAGCGTTTAACGATGTTTAAGGTAATTACGGGTTTACCCTCCAAACGTGCGTAGCTTTCTTTTTCTTTGAAACCGTCTTTTACCTCAGCAATGTCTTTGATGTGTATGATTGCACCAAAATTTCCGCGAATAACCAAATTTTCTAATTCGTATTTATTGCGAAATTCGCCGCTTACACTTATGGAACGTTTCATGTTTCCAAGGTCTACATTGCCTCCGGAAATACGGGCGTTTTCATACTGAATAGATCGAGATACATCGTCTAAGGTTACACCAGCCGCAATCATTTTAGTCAGGTTTAAATTGATTTGCATTTCGCGATCTAAAGCCCCAACCATGTCTACCCGAGTAATACTGCTTAGCGATTCAATTTTGTCTTTTGCTAATTCAGCATACCGTTTTAAGTCCTGCAAACTGTAATCTCCAGAAATATTGATAAACAAAATGGGTACATCACTAAAATTCACTTCCTGAACGGTTGGATCGTTTTTAAGGTCGTTGGGCAAATCTTGTTTGGCTTTATCGACCTCGTTTTTGACCTTACTCTTTGCCTCGGCCACATCTACATCGGTATCAAATTCAACTGTTATGATACTGAAGTCTTGTAACGATTGACTTTTTAATTTCTTAACCCCTGAAATAGAACCAATCTTTTTCTCGATAGGCTTGGTGATTAAGTTTTCGATGTCTTTGGGTGAAGATCCGGGATAAATAGTTTGAACAAATATGGTTGGTATTACGATATCTGGAAACTGTTCTTTCGGCAGTTTTATATAGGAAAAAATACCGGCAATACTAATAAACAGGGTGAGTATGTAAATACTTGTGCGGTTATCAATACTCCAACTGGTGGGTTTGAATTCTTTAAATTTTGCCATTGTTCACCGCCTCTTTTATTTGCAATACCTGTCCATCTACCAATTCCTGATAGCCATTCACGATAACACGATCGCCTAAAGTTAAACCGTCTAAAACTTCGCTCATGTTCTTGTTTGACAATCCGATGCGAACGATTTGTTTCTGTGCGGTTATTTTACCATTTTCTGATTTAGCCAGCATTACAAAGGCCTCCTTCTCGGTAACTTGAACACAATTAGTAGGAACTACCATGGTATTACTTTTCTGGTATTGCGTTATTTTTAAGCGAGCCACCATATTGGGTTTAATATCGGCAACCCCGTTCAATGGAATTTCGATGTTAAAGGTGCGATTCAATGGATCGATTAATTTTGAAGCGAAACCAACACGCCCGTTTATAGACTTCTTTAAATCGGGAAATTCAACCGTTACGACATCACCTGAATGAACGGTTCCGGCATAAGCTTCCGATACCTCGGCTACTGCTTTAATATTGGCTACATTAACCACTTTGAAATAGGGCATACCGGGTGCGGCTACTTGACCTACTTTGATATCGATTGCTTCAATACTGCCATTGATAGGAGCCTTAATGGTATACATCTCAATGGTGGTGTTCAATGTGTTTAAACTTTTAGATAAGGCATCCATTTGGTTCTTGGCGCTCAAATATTGGATTTCTGTGCCCACGCCTTTTTTCCATAAACGCAGTTGCTTTTCGTATAAAGTCTTAGAGAACTCGAACTGCTGCTCCAATTCGAGTTTGCTTTGTAATAAACTGCTGTTATCCAAGCGGGCCAACGCCTGTCCGGTTTTTACTTGTTGACCTTCCTTAACTAAAATGGCGGTAACTGTAGCGGGTACTTTCGACGTGGCAATAGTGCTGTTCTGGGCATCCACCATACCTTCAACGGTTAAATCATTCTGGAAGTTTGCCAATACGATGTTTTGAACTTCTACTATTTTGGTTCGTGCCGTTTTTTTGCTCCCCAATTGTTTCATGAGGATTTGTTCTTTTTTCTGCAATTCTGCAATTTGAACCTGAATGGTCTTCAGTTCTGCTTGGGCATTCGCATCGGTTGTGTTTTCTGCGCCCCCACACGATGCCAAAAACATCGCGGTAATGCTTGCGCTTAATATTAGTGCGTTTTTCATCTTTAGTTTATTGATTTTCCTGTTGCTTTATTGTAATCGATTTTTGCCATTACTAAGTCGTAAACGGCATTTAAGTAATTAATCTGAGCGTTTTTTAATTCACTTTCTGCTTGCGTCATTTCAAGCGTGCTACCAACGCCCTCTTGGAATTTAATTTGCGTTTTTTGGTAAATATCTTGCGCTAAATCCATATTCTCTTTTTGCAGTGCGGCCTGTTGTAATTGAAGCATAACCATATTCTGTGCATTCTTCCATTCCATACTTGCTGCATTTTCGAATGCCTGCAAATCTGTTTCTGCTTTGTTTATTTTATATTGTACTTCTCTGATTTTCGATTGTCCCATTAAACCATCAAATAGCGTCCATTGTATTTGTAACCCAAATAAATCAGAGGGAACCCAATTGTTGTTAGACGTTAAATTGCTCTGAAAGAAATTAAATTCAGGACGCATGGTCATTTGTTGATGCTGATAAAATCCGACCAATCTGGGTAAATATCCCATTTGGTAGCGCTTTTTATCTAATTTCCCTAAAACAATGGCCTGATTGAGAATTTGAAATTCCGGACGTACATTAGCCGACCACGTTGGGGTCGTATTGCCCTCAGCAGAACGAATATACGCATCGATAGACTCAATGTCATCGCTCAAAATTAAGGCCTCTCCCAAATCCATACCCATTTGTAAACGCAGTAAATTCATTAACAAATCAATCGTGCCCGCCAACTTTTGCTTTTGCACTTTTAAATTGTTTAATGACAACTGCAAACGTTTGTAATCCAATTCCTCCGAAAACCCTTCTTCGAATAAAGCCTTAATATCTGAAGCCGTTTTCTCTAAAACAGTAATGTTGTTTTCAATCAATTGGATATTCATACGGGTGCTCGCCACCATCAAATACGCCTTGGATACATTAATTTGTACGTCGTAAGCCGTTTTAGCCTCCAAGAATTTACTCATGTCTACAAATTGCTTCGTGGCTTTCAATCCTACTAAATAAGAACCATCAAAAAGCAATTGATTTATTCCCAATGTTCCTGAACTATTTATTTGCTGCTGAAACTGTAAGAAAATGTACTCAGGAGCGCCCGGAGTGGGAGCGAAGTTCTTAACCCAGTTACCCGGAATGCGATTGTAGTGCTGATATCCACCCGTAATCGATACCTGCGGCAGTCCAATTGCCACCGTTTGCTTAACGGTTTCCCTCGAAATGGAAACATCAAATTGTGACTTTTTTAACTCGGGATTGTGCTGCAAGGCATAATTAATGGCCTCTTTTAAGCTCATCGATTTGGCGCCTGGTGCGGGCTCCGACTTTTCTAAGGCTTGAGCCTGGCTTGTAACAACCGCAAAGAGTGTACAAGCAAAAAGTATCCTTTTGTATACGTTCATGATTTTTGTAATAGGTTTAATTCTTGAAATCCAGACTCGGTAGTAATGCCCCGCAAATGGTAAATAGCAAACTGATATACACCTTCTGCGGCGTACTGACTGTTATTTTGAGCCCAATTCTCGGTGATATAAATAATCTGATGTGCGAATAGTTGACTGATCAATTCCGCATTAAAATCGAGCCTATAATAACCATGCTCCCGACCGTCTTGGATATTTTCAATCATCTGCTTGCGAATGGATTGTTCGCGCATTAATATTAAATCGGCGTGTACGTCGGGATGATATTTGTGTAAATCGTGTATCATCGACGGATTCACTTTTGAAAGCTCCTCAACAGCAAAAGCCGCCGCTTGCATCATGCGTGCAACAGCAGATATGGGCAATAAACTAATTTCATTCAGTCGCACTTGAATATACTCAAAGTGCTGATGAACTGTTTGTTTCACCAACTCATTTTTATTGCCAAAGCAATGGTATAAAGTCTTTTTTGAGATTTTTAACTTGCGCGACAAATCATCCATCGACACCTGTTTAATGCCAAATCTGAAAAATAACTGCGTTGCGGCAAACTGTATCTTATGGGTGAGGTCTTTCAATCCGCCGCAAAAATACTAAAAATTAAGATCGGAAACTTTCGTTTGTTACAAAGTTTCCAAACATTTAGTCCAATATCGATAATTATTGGTATTCTGTCGACCAAGGTACACGCATTTGAATGCCGCTCAAATGGCTAACATGCTCCGCACTTTTTAATAAGGAGGTTCCCAAAGGATTCTCCCGTACCGAAGAGCGAATTATTGCTTTCATTTCCAATGCCGCAAATAACTGTTCAAACGGATCTTTTTCGGTTGGGAATTCCCGTACCCGATAACGCGTCAATTTCGCCTTGCGCGCCGCCGATTGTATGCTGTAATCCAATCCGCCAAATCCATCAATTAATCCAATTTCTAAGGCTTGTACACCCGAATAAACCCGGCCTTCCGCGATTTCTTTTACTCTAGAAATAGACAACTTACGTCCTTTGGCTACAATGCCTGTGAAATCTTCATAAACCCCGTCGACCATGCCTTGCATAATGCGTTGTTGCGCTGCCGATAGCGGTTGGTCGGGTCGCCATAATTCCGATTGGGGACCGCTATTCACCGATTCATATCCCAAACCTAATGTTTTGTTATAAACCTGACTGGTGTTCGGAATTAATGCAAAAACCCCAATAGAACCTGTAATGCTTGTGCGATCGGCAAAAATACTGTCCGACAAACAGGCAATATAATAGCCACCCGATGCTGCTACGTTACTAAAAGAAGACACTACGGGTTTAATTGCCTTTATTAAACTAATTTCTCGGGCAATTAAATCGCTGGCCACAGAGCTGCCCCCTGGACTGTTAATACGCAAAACCACGGCTTTTATGTTATCATCTAACCGTATTTTACGCAACATTTTGCATACATCGTCGCTGGCAATTTGTCCCTCAGATTCGGATTTTCCAGGTATAATTTCACCTTCTAAATAAACCACCGCAATTTTATCTTCTTCGTACGCATAATCAGCCGGCTCGTCGGGATAATTGGCACGCTCCACCCAGGCATAATCGGGATGTTTGGATTTTAAAAAAGCTTCAAATTCATCGAAATAAACCAATTTATCGATTAAACC
>CAMBBZ010000021.1 GCA_945863965.1 Chitinophaga pinensis
TTTATGTGATGGATATATACGGTTGGGATATGCGAATGAAAAAGGGTTCTTACTAAATATGGAGGTTAAAAATTCACGTTGATTTGAACATAGGCGTTTCGGGGTGGCATCGGTCGGCCGGGCATATTTTGATAGGTTACATCAAAAATATTGCGCACACCCACCCGGCATTCGGAAGAGTTTTGTTTGAATTTCCCCCAAAATGAGGTTTTAAACATCCCTTCTAATGAAAACAATTGGTATAAGGGCATGTATTGGGAATTGTCGGTGGCGGTATATCGATTGCCTACTTTCTGCCAAAGCAATTTCAGACTTGCCGATTTAAATTTGAGATCGAGTGTACTGGTACTCACAACATCGGGAACGAATATTTGCTGTTTGAAATCGGAATTGGCTTGACTTTTAACGGCCGAACGCACCCATTCGAAATTCTCATTTAACGCTACTTTACACACACCAAAATCTTGGTTGATGTAAGCGCTAATTTGCACTCCGGCATATTGGCCAAAGTTCATATTTTGAGCGGCCCAATAAGCCCCTTGAGGCAACCAAATGATGGGATTATTAAGTTCCCGGTAAAACGGGGTGAGTTCTAAAATCCAATTCAACTGATGCCGGAATATTGAATTCCAAACCAATCCTAATTCACTTCCCCAGCCAATTTCGGGAACCAATTGATTGCGTTGGGTCACTTCCCAGTATAAATCGTTTAAAGTAGGTCTTCTGAAACTTCGGTGAATATCGGTTTTAAGATTTAGTCCTCGGGCAATAAGCGTTTGTGTACCTAAACCGCCGGTAAGCACCTGTTCGTTGAATTCATAGCGGGCATTGATTAGGTAATTCGTTTTGCCTATTTCAGACTTCCACGCGGAGAATAAAGCGGGCAAAACGCGTATTTCCGGCATTGTGTAAAATTGTGAATTGCCTTTTTGCACTTGATAATCGAGACCATAAACCGCCTTACCCCATTGCGTTTGATGGTACATTTCTGTCTGCAAAAACAACATTTCCGCACTAGACGTATCTCCGGTTTGTCCTTGAGCGATATATACCAATCGATCGGATGTATAGCCCATTTTTTGCGTAAGATGCAGGTTGCGTTTATGAAAATCGTACTGCAGTAAATTACGCGACTGCCGATCTACTTGCTGACCTAAGGCTTGTTCGGAACCATAAAGAAATCCCAATCCCCGATTCACTTTTCCCATTTCTGAAATGAGTTTTATAGCGTGATTCGCTAAGGTATGTGCCGCCACCAATCGAATATTTTGATGCTCTAAATGACTGTTATAGGAGTTTCTATTTTGCTGTTTTATGGGATCAAAAAAACCAAAATCGTTATTTTGGTTAATCCATGAACTTGCCACATTCACATAGGTATTCTCCCACCCTTTTCCCAATTGGAATCCCATTTGAGAATTCCTTAGGGCGTTGGTTTCTGCAACCGACTTGATTTTCAGTGGGGAATTAAAACTCACTTTATTGTTCAGCATTACTGTACCTCCTACACTTCCGGACCCGTACATAGCAGAATTCCCTCCTTCAATTAAAACGAGTTCATCCATTCCAAAGGTGGCTATGCCATTAAAGTCCATCATACCTAACATGGGATGGTTGATGGGCAATCCGTTCCACAACACTTGGGTTTGGGTGGCGTCTGCCCCTCTTTTAGAAATGGTAGCAGATCCGGATACGCCGTACTCTTTGAAAAACTGAGCGGACTCCTGCATGTTTTGGGTGAGTAGGCCAAGTCCTTCACTTGAATTGAGTCGCACTTCCTTTCTTCCTACATTCGCAAATTCACTTCTATCGGCCCGAATATGCACGGTATCTACGGTTCGAATTGGATCGCCCTCAGGCACCCACAATGTGGTGTCTCCGAGAGAGGCCAAGCAGGCGGCGATATGGACTACGTGTAGCAGCATAGGGGTACCGTTGCTCGGAAATAAATAGCATGGAGCGCGCAGACACACTAAAGGTCTGAAGACACATACTACCGCGCTTTTATTCCCGAAAGCGGATTGTTAGGGTGAGTGTGGCAGGTCTTCTGACTTCCTCGCTGCAGGCGCCTTCCCGTTTTCACAGTGGCATAAAGGCCTGAAGCATGTCTCCCGAAAGAGATGAGGTTACAGCTGCGGGTACAGTCTCGGTTTTACACCGAAGTTCCCTTTTCATTTTCCCAACATCTTGCCAGACGCTGGTCAAAACCAAAACTCGATGCAAACATACGCGGCTTTGTCGAATTCTTTGTAGTGTTCTTTTCCACACGATTGGTCGAAGCAATTACGGATATGTCGATAGTTTGTCCACACTTTCCAAGTCGCATGATTACCTTTGCCTACATGCTTAAGTTTTGCATTTTATGGATTGGCATCGGATTGGCGGCTGAATTAAGCGCACAAAATACGAGAATACTTGGACTTTCGGGGTGCATTGACTTAGCCTTAGAGAGCAACATAGATATTTTATTGAGCGATATCAATCGTTCACAGTCGGAAATAGACCGACAGCAATCTATTTGGAATATGGGTCCCGAAATCAGTTTTTCAGGCGGCCAATTCTATCAAAGCGGTCGTAGTATTGACCGTTTCACCAACCAGTTTGTTCAAGAAACGGTAGGAAATAGTTCGGTTCAGCTGCAAAGCAGTTGGGTTGTTTATGCCGGGGGAAGTTTAAGAAAATCGGTACAGCGCAGCAAAAAACTGGTTCAAGCCAGCGCCCTTGAATACCAGCAAACACAACAAAATATTATTCTGAGTGTTGCCCTCGCCTATTTGCAGTGTCTGCAAAGCAAAGAACTTTTAAAAGCCAACGAATCTAATGAAGAATCGCTGCTTCAAGACCAAAAGAGAATCGAAAAAATGGTCAATTCTGGAGCGGTTAACGAAGGCATGTTATTAGCGTCAAAGGCACAGGTGGCTCAAGCCAATGCACAAAAAGTGCAGATTAAGAACCAACACCAAAGCGCCTTATTGAATCTTAAAAACCTGTTGCGCATACCCGTAAATGAGATTTTTGATATCGAATACAGCATGACACCGGCTCCCGATTACGTTGCGTATCCCGCTAGTTTACCGGAAATGATTGACAGTGCGTTGTCGCGGCGGGCGGATTACCAAGCAGCCCAATTGCAAAGGGAAGCATCGGCACTTTCTATTGGCATTGCACAGGCCCAACTATTACCCGTGCTTTCCGTAGGCGGAAACTTAAGCTCCATTTACAGCGATAAGTCCCTCAGTGTTACGGGATTTCAAATCACAGGCATGCAACCCATTGGTATTGTTCAAGGAACGAATGAAATTGTAGAGGCGCCCACTTTTAGTTATCAAACACAAACCATCGATTTCACCAAACAAATGCGCGATAACTTTGGACAAAGTTTTGGTGCCAATTTATCGGTCCCGTTATTCGGCAAATTACGGGCGCAAAATGGGGTCAAATCAGCCAAGCTCGGTTATTTACAGCAAGAGTTGAATGTAGTTCGAATTAGGCAAAATGCGATTGTGGAGGTTACCAATGCCTATCAAAGCTTTAGCAATGCGGCTATGCAATACCAAGCCCAACGAGAAAACCACGAAGCACAGCGGTTAAATTTAGACTTTGTACAAAAACGTTTTGAAAACGGACAGGCGACCTATTTTGAGTTGCAATTGGCCAAAAATCAAGAACTGATGGCGTATCAAAATTTTCTAAGTAACAAATACGAAGCGGCCTTGCGAAATCTTATTTTGGATGTCATGTACCGCGGAGATTTAAAGCTATTAAAACCTTAATTTATCACATGAAAAAGAGAAAAAATATTTTATGGATTTCCATTTCCACCGTTGTGGTTGTGCTTGTTTGGGCCAGTTTTTTTAAGGGGGGAGACGAAAATCTTGTCGTAAAATCCCAAAAAATAGCGCTCAGAGATATCACAGAAGTGGTAACAGTAACGGGAAAAATACAACCCCGTACGGAAGTAAAAATCAGTGCCGATGTAAGCGGAGAAATTACCGAAATGTGGGTCTCAGAAGGCGATTCTGTAAAGAAGGGACAATTGCTTTTAACGATTAATCCTGAAATTTATATTACTACGGTAAATCAGCTCATTGCAAATTTGAACAATGCGCGCGCCAGTTTGGCATCGGCAGAAGCGCAAGAATTGCGGGCTAAGAATAATTTTAAATTAGGGAAAGACTTATTTAAAAGACAGGAGTTTTTGTATAAGGACAAGGTGATAAGTTTGCAAGATTTCGAGAATGCTACCTTGCAATTTCAACAGCAAGAAACCGAAGTGGTCGTTTCTGCTAAATCGCGCATGGCTGCTTCCTTTAATGTTAAAAGTTTAGAGGCTCGGGTTGAAGAGGGGCAAAAAACGTTGGGAAGAACGCGGATAACAGCTCCACAGAGTGGTATCGTAACGCAACTGAGCAGCGAAAAAGGAGAACGTGTGGTGGGAACTGCCCAAATGGCTGGTACGGAAATCATGCGCATTAGTAATCTTGATGTGATGGAAGTAGAAGTGCAGATAAACGAAAATGATATTGTGCGTGTGAATCTAGATGACCAGGCAGATATCAGAGTCGATGCCTATCCCGAGCGTATTTTCAAGGGAAAGGTAACGGAAATTGCCAATTCTGCAAAATTCAATGTGGCCCAAAACATGAGCGAACAGGTAACCAATTATACCGTTAAAGTACTCATCGATGCTAACAGCTATCGCGACCTAATTAAGGCCGGTAGGCCTCAACCCTTTTTACCGGGAATGACGGCCTCTGCCGACATCAAAACAGAAATCAGATCGAAGGTTTTATCGCTACCCATTTCGGCAGTTACCACCCGTAACGTAAAAAACTCAGAATCGGAGAATGCTGAAGGCAAAACTTGGGTTTTCTTGTATAACGGGGGCAAGGCAAAAGCCGTTGAGGTGAAAACAGGTATTCAAGACATCGATTATTTCGAAGTGATTTCAGGACTTAAGGAAGGCGATGAAATCATAACAGAACCCGGCATGGCGGTAGCCAAAACCCTTATGGATGGTTTCCCCATAAGTAAAGAAAAATAAGGGATTCTATTTTTGCGATTTATGCGTAAAACCCGCTAGATACAATGTGTTTTAATGGGTTATTCGTGATTTATCCAACGTATTTAGAATTATTTTTCTTGGCCTCTTTTTCTTTTTTACTGAAGGATTTCAAGAAAAAATAAACCGCTGTAAATACGATTACCGATATAATTACTTCGTACATAAACACTTCGCCTTTGAAAGCGTCCAAAGAGGCGTTGGTAGTATCTGAATTCATGGTACAAAATAACGATAAAAACGCAATAATTAGGGCATTTTTTGCGTAAATTGCGGTATATGTCAACCAAGAGTTATATCGAATCAAACAAAGATCGTTTTTTGGACGAATTATTTCAATTGTTACGCATTCCCAGTATTAGCGCGGATTCTGCGTATGCCAACGACGTTCGGAAATGTGCCGAAACAGTGGCCCATTTCTTAACCCAAGCGGGTGCAGATAACGTAGTATTAGAAGAAACCGCAGGTTTCCCTATCGTATATGGAGACAAGCTCATTGACCCTTCCCTACCTACCGTTTTGGTTTATGGGCATTACGATGTTCAACCAAGCGTTCCCAATGAACTTTGGCATACGCCTCCTTTTGAACCCACTCTTAAGGACGGTAAAATATATGCCCGCGGTGCCTGCGACGATAAAGGCCAAATGTTCATGCATGTAAAGGCGTTTGAATCTATGATGCAAACCCAAGAATTGGCGTGTAACATCAAATTTATGATTGAAGGAGAAGAAGAGGTGGGCAGTAATAATTTAGGTACGTATTGTAAAGCCAATAAGGAAAAGTTAAAGGCCGATGTAATTCTAATTTCAGATACATCTATGCTAGCCAATGACTTACCGAGTATCGATATCGGATTGCGTGGTCTAAGTTATGTTGAGGTAGCCGTTACCGGTCCTAATATTGACCTTCACAGCGGTGTTTATGGGGGTGCTGTGGCCAACCCAATCAATGTTTTGTGCGACATGATTGCGCGCATGAAAGACGATAAGCAACACATTACAATACCTGGATTTTACGATGATGTGGTGATTGTTTCAGAAGAAGACCGTGCGGCTATGGCTAAAACGCCTTTTGACCTTGAGGCATACAAAAAGCATCTTGATATTGAAGACGTAATGGGCGAAACAGGTTATACAACCATAGAACGCACAGGTACCCGACCAACATTAGATGTAAATGGCATTTGGGGTGGATATATTGGTGAAGGCGCTAAAACGGTTTTGCCGTCTAAGGCGTATGCGAAAATCTCAATGCGATTGGTTCCCAATCAATCGTCGGAAAAAATCACACAACTATTCTCAGACTATTTTCTTTCTATAGCTCCAAAAGGCGTTCGTGTCACGGTAACACCGCATCACGGTGGAGAACCGGTGCTAACCCCAACCGACAGCGTGCCGTATAAAGCTGCGGCGGCGGCTATGAAGGATACGTTTGGATTAGATCCTATTCCAACTAGAGGGGGTGGTAGCATTCCTATTGTGGCCCTTTTCGAAAAGGAACTTCAAACTAAAACAGTTCTTATGGGCTTTGGATTAGACAGCGATGCCATCCACTCCCCCAACGAACATTACGGCGTTTTCAATTACTTTAGAGGAATCGAAACCATTCCAAGATTTTTCCACCATTTTGCCAAAATGAATCCCTAGAATATGGCGCTGCTCGACGGTGAAGTATACGAAGCATACCGACACGATTTATTGAACAAGTACCGCCAATTGCTGCGAACGCTAAGTGGGAAAGTATCTAAAGATAAAATTAAACTCGTTCGGGAAGCTTTTGATTATGCGGCACGAGCACACGAAGGCACGGTTCGAAAAAGTGGTGAACCCTATATTTTTCATCCCTTGGCGGTGGCACAAATTGCCGCCGCCGAATTGGGATTAGGCGCCACGTCTGTCATTTGCGCCTTATTACACGATGTAGTTGAAGATACCGAAGTCACACTCGATGATATTGAGCGTAAATTCGGAGATAAGGTAGCCCATATTATTGGCGGACTTACTAAAATTTCGGTAGTTTTTGAAACCGTTGATAATGATGCCAGTCTCCAAGCGGAGAACTTTAAAAAGATGCTCCTTACATTGGGAGAAGACCTTCGGGTTATTTTGATTAAACTATGCGATAGGCTGCATAATATGCGGACCTTAGGCTCGGTTCCCGAGAAAACAAAACTCAAGATTGCTTCCGAAACCATGTTTATTTATGCCCCTCTCGCTCATAGATTGGGATTGAATGCCATTAAAATAGAAATGGAAGACTTGGCTTTGAAATACACCGACGAGGATGCTTATCGCAGTATTTCAGACAAGATTAACGAAAGCAAATTGTTGCGCCAACGATACATACGAGAGTTCATTGAGCCCTTAAATCAAGAATTGGAACGTTCTGGCTTAACCATCAACGAAATTAAAGGCCGTCCTAAAAGCATTTACAGTATACACCGTAAAATGACTACCCAGGGAATACCGTTTGAAGAGGTGTACGATGCTTTTGCCATTCGGGTAATTTTGGATACCGAAATTCATCAAGAAAAATCAGATTGTTGGCGGGTTTATAGTATAATTACGGACCGATACAGACCACACCAAGGGCGCTTGCGCGATTGGTTAAGTAGACCCAAGAATAATGGATATTCGGCCTTACACACCACCGTATTGGGCCCTAAAGGCCGTTGGGTAGAGGTGCAAATCCGTTCCAAACGTATGGATGATATTGCTGAACGCGGTTTAGCAGCTCATTGGAGATATAAAGCGCAGTTAGGAGTTAAAAACACGACACCCCAAGATGATGCGTTCGAAAATTGGCTAAATACGGTAAAAGAAACCCTTGAGAACAATGATTTAACCGCGATGGACTTGGTTAATGAATTTAAGTATTCTTTATTGGGGGAAGAAATTTACGTATTTACACCAAAAGGCGATGTTAAATCCATGCCCATAGGGTCAGTGGCATTAGACTTCGGCTTTTCCATTCATACAGAAGTTGGCCTTACCACTATTGGAGCCAAGGTCAACGGAAAATTAGTACCCATTGGACATGAATTGAAAAATGGTGACATTGTTGAAATCCTAACCACCCAAAAATATCGGGCTAACTATCAATGGCTCGATGTGGTTCGCACAGGCAGAGCCCGCAGCAAGGTGCGCGAATTTTTGCGAGACGAAAAAACCAAGCTCGCAGGTCGTGGTAAAACGATTATAGAACGTATGTTCCAAAAACACGATGTTTCATTTACGGATAAAAACATTAATTTACTCTACAAGCATTATAAATACCGAAATACGAGTGAATTCTTCCACGCAGTGGCAGAAAGCAAAGTTAGAATGACGCGTGAAGTTCTTATGGGAATCCTAAAACCCACAGAAGGATCTATCGAAGTTCCCGTAAAAAAAGAACGTAAGAAAGGCGCCAGTCAGATTATTTTCGGAGAGGATTATGAAATGCCCTATTCGCTTGCCCAATGCTGCAATCCCCTTCCCGGAGAGCCCATTTTCGGTTTTGTAACCGTTAGCGACGGTGTTCGTATTCACAGAACTACCTGTCCTAACGCATCAAAATTGATGAGTCAATACGGGTATCGAATTATCCCTGCCACTTGGCAAGACGGATATAACAACTCCTTTGAAGCTCATATTTCAGTTCGAGGTATCGACGATGTAGGTATCGTGAGTCGAATTACTGATATCATTTCTAAAGATTTGCAAGTAAATATGAAGAGCATTAATATTCGCGCTAATGGCGATGGTACTTTCGGTGGTGATATCGAGATTATGATTAATAACTCCGAAAATCTTAAGGAGCTGGTATCACGAATCAAAAGCACCCATAAATACATAGAGGTTGAGCGAATAGAGTCACTCAACCTCAATTAATGTGTTTTAGGTCTAATTTATTTGCCTTCTAATGCGGCAACACCCCCAACTATTTCGGAGATTTCACGCGTAATCGCTGCCTGACGGGCTTGATTGTATGCCAATCGAAGGGCTTTCAATAATTCACCTGCGTTGTCTGTTGCTTTATCCATGGCCACCATACGAGCACCATGCTCGGATGCCAATGAATCCAACAATGCTCTGTACAACTGCGTTTTAAGAGATCGGGGTATCAAATCTTCTAGAATAGTAACTTTAGAAGGTTCAAATAAGTATTCGGTTTGCGTATGGTTCGAAGTACCCTGTTGTGGAACTATCGGCAATAGGGCTTCATTAGTTAGAATCTGTGTCGCCGCGTTTTTAAATTGATTGAAAATTATTTCTAATTTATCGATACTGCCGCTTTTAAAGCGTTCTATCAATAGTTCTGTAAAGGCGAACGCCTTGTTGGAATCTAAATCCACTAAAAGGTTTTGATATTGGGTATTGACCGAATATCCAGAACGTTTAAGCATTTCTCCGGCTTTTTTACCTACGCAAATGATTTCAACGTTCCCTTGCTTAGCAAGCTCCTTGTAGTCATTCTCTAAAAGTTGACGGGTGCGCTTCGCCACGTTTGCGTTAAAGGCACCACACAAACCACGATCGCTTGAAATAACGACTAAACATACATTTTGGCACTCTCGTTGGTCAAAGTAAAAAGACAAACGGTCGTCTTCAACACTTTCTTGAAGATTAGACATTATGCCCTTTAGTTTTAACGCATAGGGACGCATACGCACGATGGCGTCACTCGCTCTTCTTAGCTTCGTAGCACTTACCAATTTCATTGCTTTGGTAATTTGCTGCGTACTAATAGTCGACGAGATGCGGGCGCGTATTTCCTTTTGATTCGACATCCAAACTTATTTTAAGCCGTATAATTTTTTGAAATTTCTTCACCAGCTGCTTCAAGCACTCCCATTACGTAATCATCGATTTTTCCCGATTTCAAGGTAACAAGAACGTCTTTATGCTTTTGTTCTAGATAGGTAACATAAGCCACTTCGAATTCACGGATTTTGTTAACCGGGATGTTTCTAAGTTTATTTTTCGTCCCTAAATAGATCATCGCGATTTGATTTTCTACCGTTTGAGGCGCAAATTGAGCTTGCTTAAGCATTTCAACGTTACGGGCACCTTTTTCAAGAACCGCTTTAGTAGCCGCGTCTAAATCAGATCCAAACTTTGAAAATGCTTCTAATTCGCGATACTGTGCTTGGTCTAACTTTAGGGTACCTGCCACTTTCTTCATCGCCTTGATCTGGGCGTTTCCACCTACACGAGATACAGAAATACCTACGTTAATCGCAGGGCGAACACCCGAGTTGAACAAGTTGGATTCTAAGAATATCTGACCGTCGGTAATAGAAATTACGTTTGTTGGAATATATGCCGAAACGTCACCCGCTTGTGTCTCAATAATCGGCAAAGCCGTTAGAGAGCCACCTCCACGAACCTTTCCGGCAAGTGATGGGGGTAAATCGTTCATTTTAGACGTGATTTCGTCGTTAGAATTTAATTTACACGCACGTTCAAGGATACGACTGTGCAAGTAGAATACGTCACCTGGATAAGCCTCACGCCCTGGAGGACGGCGCAACAACAAGGAAACTTCGCGATAAGCCACCGCTTGCTTCGATAAATCATCGTAAACTACGAGAGCGGGTAAACCTAAATCACGGAAATACTCCCCTATTGCACAACCCGACATGGGAGAGAAAAATTGTAGGGGGGCTGGAGCCGAAGCGGGTGCTGACACCACAACGGTGTAGGCCATCGCACCATTCTCTTCAAGTGATTTAACTACTTGTTTAACGGTAGATTCTTTTTGACCACACGCAACGTAAATACAAAACACGGGCTTGCCGGCTTCATAAAACTCTTTTTGGTTTATGATGGTATCAATGGCAATAGCGGTTTTACCCGTTTGACGATCACCAATGATTAACTCGCGCTGTCCGCGACCAATTGGAATCATCGCATCTATCGCTTTTATACCGGTTTGCAACGGTTCGGTTACCGGTTCACGGAAAAGCACACCCGGTGCTTTGCGCTCAAGAGGCATTTCAAACAGTTCACCTTCGATAGGACCTTTACCGTCTATGGGTTCACCCAATGCGTTTACTACACGACCCAACATACCATGTCCTACTTTAAGACTGGCAATCTTGTTGGTACGTTTTACTTTGTCGCCTTCTTTGATTTCAGTACTACTGCCCATCAATACAGCTCCAACATTATCTTCTTCTAAGTTCAAAACAACGGCGCGAACACCGTTTTCAAACTCTACGAGTTCCCCACTTTGAACTCCGAAAAGTCCGTAAATACGGGCAATACCATCTCCAACTTGGAGAACGGTACCTACTTCTTCTAAACTTGCAGCACTACTGAAACCAGCAATCTGGTCTTTCAATATACTGGATACTTCGTCGGGCCTAATGTGTGACATAATTTTATGCGATTTGAAGTTCTTTTTTAATTTTTTTCAGTTGGGTCAAAACGGTATTATCAAAAATACGACCGTTAAATTCAATGGTGATACCTCCGATTATGGCTGTATCGATACGAGTAGAAATGGAAACTGTTTTGGCTCCCGTTTCTTTTTTAACATACACATCAATTTCTTTTAGGGTATCAGGCGATAAAGGAACCGCGCTTTCTACCTCTACTAGAACTATATGTTGTTCTTTATTATACATTTTGATAAAACGCTCCCCCATCATTGGTATAAACGCTTCGCGTTTTTTGTCTACCATTAAGGCGTACAAAGATTGGGTTAGCGCATGTTGTTGTGCAAAAATGGTAGACAAGGCTTTCTTCTTGGCAGCCATTTTATACATAGGGCTTTGTATGAACAATAAAAAATCGCGAGAATTTTCCGCCAAGGAAATAAGCTCATCGATATTCTCTTTAACCACATCCAAAATGCCTAATTCTTGCGCTTTGTCAAAAAGGGCTTTTGAATAACGGGAAGCGATACGTTGTTCAGACATAACTTAAGCGCTCGCTTTTTGGGTTAATTCGTTTAGATGATGGGTGATTAGTTTTTGTTGTGCTTCATTATTAGATAATGATTCAGACAATAACTTTTCAGCAATTTGTACGGAAAAAGAGGCGATTTCTTTTTTAAGTTCATCCATAGCCGCCGATTTTTGTTTGTTTATTTCGTCGCTAGCTCTGGACATCACTTTTCTCGCTTCTTCTTCAGCGGCACTTTTCGCATCGCCTACGATTCTATCTTTAATTTCGCGTGCTTCTTTTAACATAGCATCGCGTTCTTGACGTGCCTGAGCTAATAGTAGCTCATTCTCGCCTTGTAATTTAGCCATTTCGTTTCGCGCCTGTTCGGCTTGCGACAACGATTGGTTGATACTGTCTTCGCGGTCTTTAATGGATCCTAGAATCGGTCCCCAAGCAAACTTCTTTAAAATAAAAAGAAGAATACTGAATGTTACCAACATCCAAAATACCAAACCTATAGCAGGGGTTACTAATTGCATTTTTTCGTTTTTAAAAAACGGGGGCCTTGTAAGGCCCCCGAGGGGTTCTTACAAGAAAAGAATCAACAAACAAACAACGATTGCGAAAAATACAGCTCCCTCAATAAGAGCGGCTGCTACAATCATATTTGCACGGATGTCACCTGATGATTCAGGTTGACGTGCAATTGACTCCAAAGCACTACCACCGATTCTACCAATACCTATACCGGCACCAATAGCGGCTAGTCCTGCGCCGATAGCGGCACCCATTTTGCTGTAAGCAGCGGCTAAATCCGTTGCTTGAAGAAGCGTGTTCATTAAACTCATAGTTGTTTTGATTTATGTGTTAGATTTAGTTTATTAGTTTCTAGTGATGATGTTCTTCGACAGCCATACCAATATATATGGTTGAGAGCAGGGTGAATACAAACGCTTGTAAAAAGGCCACGAGTAATTCCAACAAACTCATGAAAACCGTAAAGGCGACACTCAACGGACTTACTGCAAAACCCAAATTAGGGTTCATATTTCCAAAAATAAAGATAAGACTGAAGAAACCCAAAATGATGATGTGGCCGGCTGTTATGTTGGCAAACAATCGCAGCATCAATACAAAAGGTTTTAAGATTACCCCTAAAATTTCGATAGGAATTATAATCACGTACATCCAAACGGGAACATCCGGCATAAAGATGTGTTTCCAATAGTATTTATTTCCGTTTAGCGTTACCGTTATGAATACCACTAAGGCCAATACCAATGTAATCGATATATTACCCGTAACATTTGCGCCACCTGGGAAAACAGGTATCAAACCAAATAGATTTAGTACAAAAATGAAGAAGAAAATACTTAATAGCAGAGGCACAAACGCATCCGCGCGCTTTCCAATGGTTGGTCTTGCGAGATCGTCGCGAACAAATACTATCAGAGGCTCGATTAAATTATAAATTCCTTTGGGCGCTTTCCCTTGATTGTTTGTGTAATGGCGAGCCATTTTCACCACCAATACGATAAGGAAAATTGACCCGATTAATAACGCGAGTACGTTTTTGGTGATGCTAAAATCATAAATGGCCGCTTCATTAGATTCTTCTTCCCATTTAACGACGCCTTCCTCACTCAGAACAAAACCTTGATGTGCGGAATGTCCGTGTTGAAAATTGGATGATAAAAAGATTGATAAACCTTGAGAAGAGGTATAAAGTATTACTGGCAAGGGTATGGATACGGAATGATCGCCTTCTCCCCATAAATGCCAATCGTGTGCATCGGACACGTGGTCGAGAATCATTTTTCCCGGTTCGAATTTAGATTCGGTTTCTGTATGCCCTGCAGCATGTGTAATAGACTCGTTAACCGCATGCGTTGACTTGTGAGAGTGGTTTTCTGCAACTGGCTCTGAATGACTTACGTTCTCTGTTTTTGAAGATAGCTCTTTAGAGGCACTTAGCGTTGTCATATAAAACAGCGCGAAAAACAAAGTCAGGGACAATTTTCCAAAACTGGCACCTCTATTAGTACGTTGATTTTCAGGCATTTGTATGTTTGTTGAGCTTTTCCGAATCGGGGCGCAAGTTAGCACGCATTTCTAAAATATCAAAGAAAAGATAGAAAATAAACGTAAGTCCGAAAGCAATCACAAAATGCAACGGAAATTGGGGTTTATTAAAGAGGCTGATAACAAGAAAGATAAGGACAAAAAACAGGCGAATCATAGAGCCTATCATCAAACGGCGAATTTTTTTATTTTCCGACATGCTTTTGTCGTGGTGGGTGAAGTAATGTACCAAAACGAAAAGGCTGCCCAAATAAGCGACTCCCAAAAATGCAATTGGTGCTAATTGCGCTTGAAATAGCCAATTTGCCAAAAACAAACTAGTCATAATAAACAAGGTAAGCACGATTGCTTTTATCGCGTAGGGTTTCATTTTTTTACATCAAGGGATTTAAATACGCGGTACAGAGCAATACCTATAGAGCCGAGAGATCCGATAACGGTCGCAAGGGGAAATCGCATTTGTGTTTTTTGATCGATAAAGCGACCTAAAAAAGTACCTGCCACGATAGTAATGATCATTTGCATTGCCAGCCCCGTGTAGGACATGAAACTACGATTCTGATTCTGGGGCGTTGTTTTCACGGCGTTTCGGTGTGGAAGATTTGATTTCAGCCCCCATTTTACAATATCCATTAAAAACTCCCCCTTGTTCGATAATAATCTGTCGGGTGTGAATATCTCCATGTACCTTAGAAGTTCCATGTAATACGGTTGTTTCTTCCGTAACAATATTGCCTTTAACTGTGCCTGAAACACTCACATTTGCGGCTGAAACATCACCAAGGACACTCCCCGTTTCGCCAACTACCAATTTCTGACCAACTTCCATGTGGCCTTTAACGGTTCCGTCAACGCGTATATCACCAGAACATTGAATATTTCCAGTAATTATCGTACCCGATCCAATTAGGTTTAGCAGGGCTTGTGGTGCTAAACTGCTTTTATTTTTTGACTTTCCACTTCCTAACATGGTTTTGTTTCGATTAATTTGAGGCAAATATACCCAATCCTTTTAACAGATTTATGTTATAAAAAAAGGAATTGTGTGTTTCCAAAATTTCTATTATTGCCCTCTTACTGAAGTAGAGTCGTATGGCTTTTCGTTTTCAGACAGCAAATCGTTCAGAACTTTCGATTTTTGATTGCGAATTTCGATTTGTTTTTTTATGTCGTTCAATTCTTGATTCAACCCAATGAGTTCTTGTTTGTCGCTGCCGCTAAGTCCGTTAGGCAGCACATTTCTTAGGGGTGTATAGGCATAGAGGAAGTAGGAAATTAAGGCGATTATCAAAAAAAGACCACTGAAAATACTTAATGTATTGAGCAAATTAATTTTGACGGAAGCAATTTCTGCGAAAGATTCATCGTTCATTAAAACCAAACGGTGTTTATTCCGAAGTTTAGAGATAATTTTGTTGCTATTGGGCTTCATGTAGGGAATCGTTTAATTCTGTGTCAAATATTTCTCCAAAAATACCGTTTTTACCACATAAATCTATGAAATTTGCGTTTATCAGAGCGCTACGTTCGTTAAAAATTGCAATCGGCTTATTGTGGGTTGTTTCTTTCACTTCATGTGGGAATGAATCGTCATGGAGTTACAAAGCTTGGCATAATACCCTAGCGCATTACAATATATTTTTCAACGGCGAACAAAAATGGATCGAGACCTACCAAGCCGTTCGTGAGGGCTATAAGGATGACTTTCGCAAACCCATCAATCTATTCAATTACGGCACTTTAGAGTCACTCCAAGGCAATTTAGGGGCTATGGACGAGGTGGTAAAAAAGGCTAGTACCATGATCGATAAGCATCCCAAAAGCAAGTGGGTAGATGATGCCTACCTTTTAACGGGTAAAGCCTATCTATTTAAAGGCGATGCGATAGCGGCGGTAAATATCTTCGATTTTGTGGCCAGTCAATATCCTGACCCTAAAATGCAATTTCAAGCAAAATTATGGACGGTTAGAGCCCTTTTGCTTCAGGGTAAAATTATTGATGCCGAAGCCTTAGCCGCGAGTATCATGAAAAACCCAAAGCTCCCAAAAGAATTGTTACCTACCGCTCAATTCAGTCTAGGAGCCATTTATCACCAACAAAAAAAATACCAGCAATCTGCCGAACTTTTGCAGCTTGCGCTCCCCCGCTTAAAGGACCGTATGGACCGATACAGGACCTATTTTGCCTTAGGTCAGGCCTATCAAAAAACGGGAGATTACGCAAAAGCTGAAAAATGCTACGCCCGTGTACCCCGATTCAATCCGCCTTATGACATTACCTTTAACTCCCAAATAGAGCAAGTCAGCATTTTATCAGCACAACAACGAGATTTCGTTAAAGCGAATAAAATTCTAAATCGGATGCTCAAGGACGATAAAAACTTGGAATTCAAAGGCCAAATTTATTACCGTATGGCGCTCAATGAGTTGGATGCGGCCAATACCGAAAAAGCTATATTAACATTGAAAAAATCGATCATTGAGTCTGTTTTAGATAAAAATCAAAAAACAACCTCCTATCTCAAAATAGGCGATGTATACTACCAACAGCGCGCTTACAGAAATGCGGGCATTTATTATGATTCGGCAAATCGTGTTTTGGATGAAACCCATCCCGACTTCGAATTGATATTGGCCAAAAATCAAATAGTGACCGACTTACTCGAGCATCTCGTTCGGATTACCCAAAATGATTCATTCCTGCGCTTAGCTCTTGATGAAGACTTCCTAAAGGAAAAAATAAAAACCGCCAAACGAGAAGAGAAAGAGGCCGCCGAATTGGCCAAGGAAATGCTCAACAGAGCAAAAAACAATCCAGCACCCAACCCGTTTTCTACCAATCCTGGGATGCCCATGAATCCAAATTTAAATACTGGCAATATGGGTGGAAGTTCCTTTCCTTTTTATAATGTGGTAACCCGCAAAAACGGCATTGTCGAATTCAAACGGTTATATGGAGAGCGTCCCAATGTTGATTTCTGGAAATATGCCAGCAAAATGCAACAATCCAACCCAGTAGAACCCAAAACCACAGACAATACGGACAACCCCAATTCAGATAGCGCCGATTCTAAGCGTGCGTCGCTCAACGATCGATTGAAAAACATAGCCCAAGACGAACGAAAATATTACGAAAATATTCCTTTTGAGCGCGAACAGCAGGAAAAAATGCGCAGCGAAATCGAGGTCTCCCTGTTTGAATCTGCCGGAATTTATGCCAATAAATTGAATGAAAATGAAACGGCACAAAATCAATATATCACGCTCTTAAATCGTTTTGCTAAATCCGAATATGTGCCCCAAACCTATTACGAATTGGTTAAAATATACCGAATTGAAAATCAACCTTCCCTAGCTCGCATGTACACGGATACGCTGAGGGCTCGATTTCCAGAAAGTATCTATTTACGCATGCTTGAAAATCCAGATGCGGTAATAACGAATCAAAATGCCCAATCTGAGAGCAATATTACCATCCAAAACAAATACGATTCTATGGTTTTGGCCTATCAATCTAAACGCTATTCAGAAGCCATAGCTATTAAATTAAGTGCCGATAAATCATTTTCTGGGAATAGCCTTCAACCTCGGTTCGATTATGTTTACGCTTTATGCTTGTTACGCAGCGACTCACTGAAGGCGCTACAAAGCTTGAAGCAAATTGTATTAGATTATCCGCGTGCGGATGTTAGTGACCGCTCAAAAAGCTTAATCGAAGCATTAGAAAAGCGCCGCAATACGTCATTGCCTGATTCGTTACAAACTACATCTAACCCATCCAATATTTTTAGTGTTCCTGATGTAAATGTTAAGCTTGACGCTCTGGTTATAATTCCAAAAGAATCCAATGTAAACCTCACCAAAGCGCTAATTAGCGACCTAAATAAAAAGGAATTCTCTTTTGATGATTTGGTTGTGGGCCGACATATTCCTCTTGGCGATTCCTATATAATTTTGGTGGAAAATTTCATGAGTGCTGAAAAAACGCGTTTTTACAGTCGTTTTTTAAATCAACAAACCGACCAATTCAATAGTAAGGGCATTTTCAAATATCAAGTGTTGAGTATCTCTCCAGAGAATCTTCAAAGATTGGTTAAATCGCAAACCCTAGAGGCCTATATCGATTGGCATAAAGCCCAAGATAATTAAATTGGACCGCTTCATTCACCGCTGTGCAAGGATTTTAAACAACGCAACTTTTTATTGGTCTAAGTGAGGTAAAAAGATTTCAAAATACGCCGTATATTTGAGGGTCAATCCCCGTACCTTCATGAATTTTTATCCCAAACTCTGGTTATCATTTTTCGGAATCATCATCGTAGCATTGCTATTCTTTACAGGGGTTTCCTTCGGACTTTTGGGAGATATGCCCGAGATCGACGATTTAGAAAATCCTAAAAATGCATTGAGCTCAGAAATCATTGGAAGCGACGGAATCGTAATTGGTAAGTTTTTTTTAGAAAACAGAACCAATGTCGCTTTTGAAGAAATAAGTCCCTACGCCATTAACGCCCTGATAGCCACAGAAGATATTCGTTTTTATACACATTCCGGCATCGATTTTAAAGGTACTTTACGGGCATTTGCCAGCTTTGGAAGTGATGGCGGCGCGAGTACCATTACCCAACAACTCTCAAAAAACTTGTTCAGTCGTTTCGAAGGTCCTAGCGGCAAAATAGGCCGAATCCTGCAAAAATTCAAAGAGTGGGTCATTGCGGTTGAATTGGAAAAGCGCTACACCAAAAAAGAAATCTTGGTCATGTATTTGAACACGGTGCCTTTCTCGGGAATCTCATTTGGGATCGATGCGGCGGCCAAAGAATTTTTCAATAAACGTCCACTACAATTGGATATAAATGAATCGGCTACGCTGATAGGCATGTTAAAGGCGAACTGGAAATACAACCCAAAATATAATACAGAAAGCTCACAAGCCCGACGCAATGTAGTATTATCTCAATTGGCTAAATACAATTATTTAAGCAACGATTCGTTCGAATTGCTTAAGGCAATGCCCATATCATTGCGTTACCGCTCGGCGTCGAGCTTGGGAATGGCTCCTTATTTCAAGACCCACTTGGGCAACGAACTTAAAGATTGGTGCAAGGAACACGGGTATGATTTATACCGAAGCGGTTTGAAAATATATACCACTATCGATTCCAAAATGCAAGCGGCGGCAGAAGACGCCGTAAGCAAACACATGAGTGCGTTTCAACCCCAATTTGTTAAGTCATGGGGAAAAGACCTTCCTTGGAGGTATATTGCCAATCGCGCGGTTATACCCAACTATATAGAAGATGCCTTGCGCAAAACATCTCGGTATATAAATCTTAAAACGGAGATGGGGTACAGCCATGAACGTTGTATTTCCGAATTGAAAAAGCCTGTAAAAATGACCATTTTCAGCTGGTCTGGAGATAGAGATACCGTTATGAGTCCGTACGATAGTATGGCTTATGTTAAAAAGGTATTACATGCCGGATTTATTGCTGTTGACCCGAGTACGGGTTATGTAAAAGCATGGGTTGGTGGCATTAACCACCAACACTTCCAATACGACCATGTTAATCGCCGGGCAAAAAGACAAGTAGGCTCAACGTTTAAGCCCATTATTTATGCAACCGCTATTGACATTAATAAGTTCACGCCGTGCACAGAATTCCCCCGAGAGCGAACCGTTTTTATCTCCGGCGGAAAAGAATGGTCGCCTAAAAACTTTGATGGAAAAGAGGGCGGTATTTGGCCTATTTGGAAGGGATTGGCCCTCTCCGACAATCTCATTACGGCCCAAATTATGAAATCTTTAGGCGAAAATGGTCCCGATTTAGTAGTCCAATTTGCCGAACGGGTGGGTATCGATAAAAATCAAGTACCTCGAGTGCCTTCTATTGCGTTAGGAACAGTTGAACTTTCACCGTTTGAAATGGCTTCTGCTTACAGTGCCTTTGCGAACAAAGGATTGTGGATTGAACCCACTTATATAACAAGAATAGAGGACAAAGATGGCAACGTTATTGAAGAATTTGAAACGCCCAAGCACGATCAAGTTCTCGATGCCGAAAAGGCCTATACCATGTTGCAAATGTTAAAGCGCGTGGTAGACCGTGGAACGGCATTTGGCATGAAAGGCCGATTCGAAATTGAAGGCGATATTGGTGGTAAAACGGGAACAACGCAAGGTGCTGCAGACGGCTGGTTTATGGGTGTTACCCACGATTTAGTTTGTGCCACTTGGGTAGGTGCCGACGATCCGAGTGTGCGCGTGCGCTACTCCAGCATGGGTCAAGGCAGTCAAATGGCGATGCCCATCTTCGGAGCGTTTATGCACACACTCCAACACGATAAATCAATTAAATATGTAGCGAAACCCTTTGAAATTCCAACAGGAATGGATGTTGGGGCCCTGTTTGATTGTGCCAAACAAAATAAACCTAAGGCTAAAATTGGGGGTGATTTGAACGTAAATGGACTTGGAGACTAATTTTTACGGAAAGAGATTGTAAGAGTCCATATTTTTTGTTATTTTTGCAGTCCTTTAATAAAATATCGATTATGAAACCCGAAATACATCCAGGATCTTACCGTAAAGTGGTATTCAAAGACATGAGTTGCGATTTTTCTTTTATCACCCAAAGTTGTGTTGATACCAAAGAAACTATTTTATGGGAAGATGGTAATGAATACCCATTATACAAATTGGAAATTTCATCTGCCTCACACCCTTTCTATACAGGTAAGCAAAACCTTATTGATACCGCAGGTCGTATCGATAAATTCCGCAAGCGTTACGCTAAAAACTAATTATACACGTTCTCGTGTCTTTATACAAAATCCCTCTACACGAGGGATTTTTTGCGTTAGTTCTTGACCTAATGCAGGCCCCTGTTCTGCGTATTCATGACGGGTTATTTTTATTTCAGCGAATTTCAGGTAAACATATTAGAGGGTCCAATACGTAATTATGCGATGTACGCCATCCACATTTGAAAAACGGTTCCATCGGTATTAACGCCCACTTCCAAAATTTAGTCCTAAATTTGCTACATGGAATTACGTTTTTTTGAAAATCCAGCTGATGCATCGCTGCTACCCTTAACGGCCACCCGACCTCCTGCTGCTTTGCGTGTAGGAATTCGCAGCATTGCTGAAAAATGGTTGTCTGTTCTACCCGCAAGCTCTTTTGGATTTTTAACCCGCTCCTATTTACAAAAACGCTATCCCGACATTCAAGCCCAACTGCATATTTCGGGCAATGTTCTGCCAAACGATATACTTGTTAAGGCAATAAAAGCGATGGGTAAAGATGAATCCCTGACTCACGGAGGCGATTGTTTGGCCTACACCGGAAGCGGCGAAAAAACGGTTCTTTTTGAAGGAGAAGTACAGCGGATTACCAGGCCGTTCCATATTTTCAAGCACAACGGAGCCCAAATTACTTACGACTTTAATCAAATCACACATAACCGACAGAGTATACCCCTATCCCCTACCAATACGCATATTGGATCTCACCCCGTATTTCTTGAAGAGGGAGCCGTGGTGGAGTGTTGTATACTAAATACGAGTAACGGGCCGATTTACGTGGGTAAAAATGCTCAGATTATGGAAGGCAGCATGCTACGGGGTCCGATTGCACTCTGTGAAGGTGCCAATATTAAAATGGGTAGCAAAATTTATGGCGATACGACTATAGGTCCTTACAGCAATGTGGGCGGAGAAGTCAATAATGTGGTCATTCAAGGATATAGCAACAAAGGTCATGATGGGTTCTTAGGCAATGCGGTTCTTGGGGAATGGTGTAATATTGGGGCCGATACGAATGCGTCAAATTTAAAAAACACCTACGATGATGTTAAAGTATGGAACTACCAAAGTCAGCGATTCGACAAAAGCGGGGAACAATTTTGCGGACTTATCATGGGTGATCACAGTAAGTGTGGCATTAATACCATGTTCAATACGGGCACGGTGGTTGGTGTTGGGGCTAATTTATTTGGTGCGGGATTTCCTCGGCAATTTGTACCCGACTTCTCTTGGGGGGGCGTTTCTGGATTTGTAACACACCAATTGCCCCAAATGGAAAAAACCGCTCAACTCATGATGCAACGCCGAAAACGAGACTACGATTTGGAAGAGCAAGAAATCATACGTGCCGTTTATGAATTTACGGCAGAATACCGATCTTGGGAACGCGAGGCATCATAGAGACAACCCAAAGTCTATTAATTCAATGTGATTGCGCTGAAGACTCAGCATATCGCGTTGCTCCATTTTTTTCAACAGGCGAGAAATTACTTCTCTGGAGGTATTTAAATCATTGGCGATACTTTGATGAGA
>CAMBBZ010000022.1 GCA_945863965.1 Chitinophaga pinensis
TTCATGTTACCCGTCCATTTTTCCGCATTTCCCCCTTGAGTGATAATATCTACTACCCCTCCGCCTGCCCGATTTCCAAATCGTGCGGGTGCTACTCCACGGTAAAATTCAGCGCTATGTATAACATCGGGATTGTAATTTGATAACAACCCCCAAATATGACCGTTTCCATAAAGGGGTAGTCCGTTCATGAGCATTAAATTCTGATCTGAATTACTGCCTCTCACATAAGTAGAGGAAAGCCCTTCGATTCCGCCACTAACACCAGGTAGGAATTGAAATAATTTGAGTGGGTCAGAGATACCAAACAAAGATTTATATTGTTGTATTTGTCGAGGTAACACCTTGTAATAAGATGTTTTACTGGTATACAAAGCGACTAAATCGGCTGATGAATCGGCTTCATCAAAGTCCACGGGTTTAAGAAACACATTGTGAATTACCACCCCATTTACGTCTAATTTTATTTTATGTGCTTTGTAACCGGGCGCGGCATACCACAATTCACGGCTTCCATTTTTGGTAAGCAACTGATAATAGCCTTCCGAATTTGATTCCGTATATAAATTAGTGGCCTTATCAATAATAACGGCTGAGGAGATGTTTTCTAGTGTGCTCTCATCAAAAACCCAGCCGGTCACGGCTTGATTTTGAGCCCCTAACGAACTGCAAATAAAAGAAAATAAGCCAATCCGAATACGAGACCACATGAACATCAAAAATAATAGATTTTGTGGTGTATTGAGAGCATTAATTTAAAAAATAACCTGTAGCCGACATTAGATGTCTTTTATGCTTGAATTTCAATAAACTGCAGCTCACAATCACTTCCAAGCTCCAATATTTGAGGCTTGTGAATACGAATTCGGCGAGATTGTATTGCAATGTGTTGAAACCGTTGGGCGATTTCCTCCAAAAAAATTTGGCCAAAGGTTTCTAAAAGTTTAAATTCTCGATGGGATAAGGATCTTAAAATTTGATGAATTTCGGAATAGTCAATGGTTTGATTCAAGTCGTCTGCGACTGTATCAACTTGGTACGAAATTTCTACATCGATGAATACTTCTGTCTTAATTCGGATTTCATCTTCAAACCAACCTATGGGTAAAAAGGCTCGGTATTTTTGAACGCTCACAAGGATTAACATACTGTTTATTAAAAAAACATATAGAACAAATTCACTTCATTACTTTTGCGTTGAATCATGAAGCTTTCAAAGTTAGAGGAATTGTGGCAATCTCAATCAACACACGATACGTTTCGGGGTGTGGATTTCTTTGGAATTGATGATTTATTGAGCACCGAGCACAAACAAATAAGAGAATCGGTTCGGAATTGGGTAAAGAAGCGGCTCTCTCCCATTATTGAAACATGTGCCCAAGAGGGGTATTTCCCAAAAGAATTACTTCCCGAAATGGGTGAATTAGGTGTATTCGGGCCACATATAGCGACGGAATATGGGGGATCAGGGGCTGATTATCTGACCTACGGACTTATGATGCAGGAAATCGAACGAGGCGACAGCGGCATTCGCAGCGCGGCCAGTGTTCAAGGCTCTTTGGTCATGCATCCTATTTACTTATATGGTTCTGAGGAGCAGAAAAAAACATACTTACCGCGTTTGGCTTCAGGAGAATGGCTTGGCGCTTTTGGACTTACCGAACCAGACCATGGAAGCAATCCAGGTGGCATGACCACCCATTTTACTGACGACGGAGATTCGGTTATACTCAATGGGTCAAAAACATGGATTAGTAATGCTCCTTTGTGTCAAATAGCCATAGTATGGGCTAAAAACCCGCAAGGCAAAGTACAGGGATTGATTGTGGAGCGGGGAATGGAAGGTTTTAGCACGCCAGAAATCGGCAATAAATGGAGCTTACGTGCAAGCGCTACCGGAGAATTGGTCTTTCAGGATGTTCGCGTTCCTAAAAAGAATATACTTCCTGATGTTATAGGCCTAAAAGGTCCCTTATCTTGTTTAAATTCTGCACGATATGGAATTTGCTGGGGCGTGATTGGCGCCGCAATGGATTGCTATGAAACGGCTAAGAAATATGCACTTGAACGGAACCAATTTGGGAAGCCTATTGCCTCCTTTCAATTACAACAAAAGAAATTAAGTGAGTCTTTAACAGAAATCACCAAAGCACAATTACTATCATGGCGCTTAGGCGTTTTAATGAATGAAGGAAAAGCCACGCCCTCTCAAATTTCAATGGCGAAAAGAAATAATGTCGAAATGGCCTTGAACATAGCCCGTGAATGCCGCCAAATATTAGGTGGCAATGGTATTTCAGGTAACTATCCCATCATGAGGCACATGGCAAACCTTGAATCGGTAATTACCTATGAAGGCACGCATGACATACATTTATTAATATTAGGAATGGAAATTACAGGGCTAAACGCATTTGAATAACGATTATGTATAAAATAAAATTTGGAACCGACGGCTGGAGAGATATTATCGCCGAACACTTTACGAACGAGAATGTAAGACGTGTGGCCTACGCCACATCGGAATGGTTGAACAGCAGTGATTTGCCTAAGAAAATCATTTTAGGTCACGACTGTCGCTTTGCCGGCGCCATGTTCGCAGAAGAAGCCGCGAATGTATTTGCAGCTCATGGAATCGATGTAGTTATGGCGAAACAATTCGTTTCCACGCCCATGATTTCCTTAGCTGCTAAACGCTTAAACGCGGGTCTTGGCATTATCATAACCGCATCTCACAACCCCCCCTCCTACAACGGATATAAAATAAAGGCCGCTTATGGAGGACCTGCAACTCCCGATACCGTTGAAGAAATCGAGAATTTAATTCCTGACTTAGAAATCACACCGGGGTATTCGTTCGAACATTTCGTAACCAATGGTAGAATTACGTATGCCGACTTTGAGTCGATGTATTTAGATCATTGTAAAAACTCGTTCGACATGGACACCTTGCAATCCGTAGGTCGCAATTTGGTCTACGACGCCATGTACGGTGCGGGCAGGAACGTAATTCCTATCCTATTCCCCGATGCACACGTGTTACACGGTTCCAATAATCCGGGTTTTGAAGGCCGTGCTCCTGAACCTATTCTCAAAAACCTGCCCGAAATGGCTGCTTTAATTCCCACATCTGAGCAATATCAATTTGGGCTGGCTACAGATGGTGATGCCGATCGCATTGGTTTTTTTGATGAAAAAGGCCGTTTCGTAGACTCCCACCATTTAATCCTTTTATTGATTGAATACCTTACGGATTATAAAGGATACACCGGAAAAGTAGTCAAAAGCTTCTCGGTTTCTGATAAGATTTCAAAGCTTTGTGAAATCAAAGGTTTAGAAACCATTACAACCAAAATTGGATTCAAATATATTTGCGAATATATGGTTACCGACGATGTGCTAATCGGTGCCGAAGAAAGCGGTGGAATTGCTATAAAAGGACATATCCCAGAGCGCGATGGAATTTGGATGGGATTGGTTTTGATGGAATATGCTGCAAAAACAGGCAAAACAATCTCTCAACTTATTGATGATGTGTACGAAAAAGTAGGTGCATTTGCTGTAGAACGCTACGACTTACACTTAAGCAATGAATTGAAACTATCAATCATAGAGGATTGCAAATCAAATACCTACACTTATTTTGGATCTTATAAAATCGTAAAAACAGAGCAAATCGATGGATTTAAATTCCACCTCGATAACGGCTCTTGGGTAATGATTCGTCCTTCAGGCACAGAACCGGTTTTACGCGTATATGCTGAATCAACCGATAGCGCTGCCGCATTTGCTATATTAGAAACAACTAAAACACAAATACTCAATGGGTGAAGCACTTAAGGTAGACCTTCGAAAGATAATCGGGTCTAAAAATCCACAACTGTTAAAACAATTACCCGGATTTTTATTGAATTGGGTAGAGCGATTTATTCACCAAGATGAAATTAATTTCATTCTGAACGAAGGCAAGGATGAAAAAGGCCCCGATTTCATCAACACTATTTTCAGAGTAAATAACGTAACCCTAAAATCTCAATTTATCGATAGAATCCCAGAAACAGGCGGATGTATAATAGCCGCCAACCACCCTTTGGGTGGCGTAGATGGATTGGCCCTAATGGCTGAAGTATCAAAGCGCAGGAAGGATTTCTTATTTTTAGCCAATGATATTTTGTTGAATATCTCCCCTTTAAAAGATTCCTTCTTACCAGTGAATAAAGTTGGAAGCACCAACCGCGATAGCTTGGCTAAGATTAGCGAGGCCTACGCTTCCGGCAAAGTGATTATTGTGTTCCCATCAGGATTGGTATCGAGAAAGATTGATGGCGTAGTTCAAGACCTGGCTTGGCAAAAAAGCGTCGTTCAAAAGGCCAGTCAACACCAATTACCTATTATTCCGACTTTTATAGACGGCCAAAACTCCAAGCGTTTTTATCGAATCGCGAAATTTCGCAAAATCTTTGGCATTAAAGCCAACCTAGAGATGTTCACCCTTCCTGATGAAATGTTCAAACAAAAGGGCCAAACAATCAATATGATATTCGGAAAGCCCATTTCACCCGATATGCTTCATCGTAAAAAACCCATTGAACTAGCGGAGCGAATGCGTCAATTGATTTACAAACTCAAGGAAAATCCAGACGCAGAATTATCATAAGATTATCGTATTTTGCGACAGTTTTATGCAATTGTTAATCAATCCAGTGCCTAAAGAAGCACTGATCCTAGAACTTACTCCTGATATTTTCGTTAGAAAAACCAACAAAGGCGAAAATGAGATTTATATATTCCGAGGCTGTGACAAACCCCAATTGATGTCGGAAGTGGCACGTTTGAGGGAAGTCTCATTTCGTGCAGCTGGCGGCGGAACTGGAAAATCCTCCGACTTTGACCTCTACGACACTAAAGAAGACGGTTACCAACAGCTCATTGTTTGGGACTCTGTTGACCAAGCCATCGTAGGCGGATATCGTTTTGTTTTCTGTAAAGACGCTCGCACAGAATCTGGCGAATATGAACTATCAACCACGGAAATACTACACTTTTCTGATGATCTAAAAACCAAGTTCTTTCCTTATACTATTGAATTAGGTAGAAGCTTCGTTCAACCTGACTATCAACCGTCTCAAGGCAGTAGAAAAGGTATTTTCTCTTTAGATAACTTGTGGGATGGACTCGGCGCATTGATTGTTGACAACCCGGATATGCGATACTTTTTTGGGAAAATCACCATGTATGCGAACTTCAACCGTGAAGCCAGAAATCTTATCTTAGATTTTATGCATTTCTTTTTCCCTGATAACGACATTTTGGTTCGTCCGGTAAACCCAGTGGTGCGTGACGCGGCTGATGCCAACTTTATCGCGGAGATATCACAGTTAGAGTATAAAAAAGCCTATAATTTACTCTCAAAACGCGTCCGTGAATTAGGCGAAAATATTCCACCACTATTCAACAGTTACATGAGTTTAAGCCCTACCATGAAAACCTTTGGAACTAGTATCAATCAATATTTTGGAAATGTGGAAGAAACGGGCATCATGGTTACGATAGCCGACATCTTCCCGGATAAGAAAGAGCGACACGTAGAATCCTACAAAACAACGTAAATACCTGTTTTTTTACGCTTACCGCCAAACTATCAACCCTGAATATTTACGAAAATTGCAAAAATATTTAATCTGTATATTTACGTAAATTACAAATCATTGTGACGTATCGCGCAGGCAGGACCTTTATACATCCCTATTTGCCTATCCACACGGTTTGCGAAAATTGCACCTCGTCATAGGAAACACGAAGTACATAAATACCCTCATTCAATCCCTCATAAGGCAACAATCCTGTTTGGGATTGTCCTGCATAAACCAATCTTCCTGTCGTTTCGAGTATTTGGTAACGAATTGGGCCTTTCGGTGGGACCATATTTAGAATCTCCAAGTGTTCTGACCGCGTAATAATTATTTTTTTAGTTACTTCAATTTGACTTGTTCGCACCGCGTTAATAGCCGCAAGGATGGCCGCATGGGCATCTATTTTTCCAGCGCCATACTGAAATCCTGCGGCGGACCCTGTATAGGCATCTCTGTAAGAAGTGCTGCGAATAATCTCATACATATCGGCCCAATTTAGTATTCCTTTGGACTCCTCCAGTAACAAGGCTACGATTCCTGCAGCATGTGGCGCCGCCATGGAAGTCCCACTAAGTAAAACCCAATATACATCATCGTTATTCCACGTCTCTTTATGCACAACGTAGGGATTCAACCAACCGGGTACCGCATTTTTGTGATACGCGCTCGCAATGAATTGTCCTGGTGCAGAAATATCGGGTTTCAATCGTCCATCTACCGAAGGTCCCCACGATGAAAATTCAGATATTTCACCTTCTGCCACCGCGCTATCAGACCTGAATTTACCTTCAAAGTCTAACCAATTTACTCGATTGTTATAAGAGCCGGCCGTTAACATGGCCTTAGACGTGCCACCGTTTTCACCTAGCGTAAATTCCGCATCGCCATTGACCCAGTTTTCGGGCTTGTAACTACGAATATAATTACGAAACGTTCCCGCGGTCCATTCATAGGTTCTCCCTGAATTCCAACCATGAATAATCCCCGTTCCCTTAAAATTAATTTTTATAAATCTTTTTTGGGAATTGGATTCGACCATCATGAGCACATTGGACTTTTCATTGTGCGGGTATTTTTTCGTGGAGGCAATTAGAATATTCAAGGTATCTGTGCCACTCGACAAAACAGCTGCGAAAGATGTATCCAAGCTAAATTTTTTGAAAGGTGTTTTTACCAGTTCACTATCTTGAGAATCAATTAACACGATTTGATATTCAATTTGACTTCCTTTTTCAGCCCAAAAGTCGCAATACACATTTTCGGTTGGATAGTAATTACGACTTCTATCCATAGCTAACGTAGCTTTGGTTTGATTGGCTAAATCCAACTTTACATGCATCTCGTGCTGCGCGCTATTGCCGCAAGCTCCCACCAATGCCCTTCCACGGGCTACTTTCGTTTTTGGATTTGGTGTATTCAAGAGGTCTTCTAAAGCTAAGTCGAATAAGGAAGTGCCGTCATGGGGACCGGTATGCATACCCCAACTGAGATTACACACGGCAGGCTTCCCAACAGAATCGGCATATCTAAAAACATAATCAAATCCATCGATAATGGCATTATTAGCCACTAAGTAATCACCTAATGCGCTTCCTCCTATAGTGTCGTTTTGGTACTTAATACCCACGAAAACAAGATCACTTTTCGGGGCAACCCCGGCATATTGAAGGCCGGGCGACTTGAATCCAGACCCTGCAGCAATACCGGCCACATGCGTGCCATGAGCCCCGTCGTCATCGACTGCGGCTAAAATTTCGGATACGCTATTTTTCAAAATGCCATAGAAATAGGGAGCCGGTCCCATTTTATTGGCATAATTCTGCTGCCAAAAACGCTTTACCCGGTAGGCAGTTCCGGTTTCATTATAAAATGTGGGATGGGTTGTTTGAAATCCAACATCTACAATTCCAACCACAACATCTTTGCCTTTTAATTCTGGCACACGTAGCGATTGTGCTTGTGGAACTTTTGACTTTTCCAAGGCCTTGTCATCCAATTTTCGGGGGGCGTTAAACCGCGATGCGGCTTCTAAAAACAATACATTTTCATGATCTAACAAAGCTACAACACATACAATTGGAAGGTCAATCGTAAAAATACGTTGATATACTTGGAACGGATGCCCGAAAGACTGCAACACCTCGCTTATATCTTCGGCAGAGCCAGAAAAAGAACCGGTTAGCGATAAAAAACCATTGGGAGATTGGTAAAATGCCGAGCGTGCTTGTTTTTGAGACCAAAGCTTTAGTGAATTTCCAGCTTTGGGATGGATTGATAGGTGATTATAATTAATTTCTGTTGGGGCTATTTGAGCGGTTAACCATAAAGGAAGAAAGGCAATCATTAGACCTAATTTTCGAAACATAGGTCAAAAATAGGACATCGTAATAATTTATGGTCATCACAACACACTTATGACCTTATTTTTGCATAATGAATTTAGATTGGTTGGAACGCACCGAATTATTAATTGGTAAAGAACAATTGGTGAAACTATCAAAATCCAATGTTTTAGTTGTTGGACTTGGGGGTGTTGGAAGTTATGCGGCTGAGTTTATTTGCAGGGCTGGAGTCGGAAAAATGACTATTATTGATGGCGATATCGTTGACCCCACCAATAAAAACAGGCAATTACCAGCTTTGAATAGCACGATTGGTAAATCTAAGGCTGCGGTGATGGCGGCCCGATTTCTAGATATAAATCCTGAGTTAGATTTAACCATAATCGACAAATTTCAACAACCTGAGGATAATATCAAATTAATCCAAGATCAATCTTTTGATTATGTAATGGACTGTATTGACTCGGTTTCTCCAAAACTATATCTTATCAAAACATGCTTTGATATGAAGCAACGTTTTATTAGCTCTATGGGAGCTGGTGGAAAGCTAGATCCTTCGACCGTGCAAGTGGCTGATATTTCAAAATCTTACAATTGTCCGTTTGCCAGAACCATTCGAAAACGCCTAAAAAGACTTAACATTCGAAAAGGTTTCAAAGTGGTTTTCAATCATGGCGAGCTTATGCGAGAAAGCATGAAACTTACAGATGGCAGCAACTATAAAAAATCCTTTTACGGGACAATATCTTATATGCCGGCCCTTTTTGGATTGCGAATGGCGGCGGAAGTGATACAAGACTTAATCGAAATGTAATATTTTTCGGCTCTTTGCAGATTTCAAATCTAATTTCTCTTATTTTCGCCGCATGAAAATGAACAAATGGTTAATGATGGCAGCTGTTGGAATGATTTTATTTTCTTCTTGCGAAGACAAAGATCCAGACAATGTAAACGATATTGATATTAGCGGAAAAAACAACAAGGAAGTTTTAATGATCCAACCTTGGGCTTTTTATTCTTATTCGCAAAAAATAAATAATAACACGGTTGATGCCATGGATGCCTGTCAGAAAGACGATGTTTTTGTTTTTAAAGCAAACGATATCTGTGAAGTTAGGAACAATGCTATCAAATGCAATCAAGCCGATCCTGAAACCTTTGAAACGGCGTGGAGTATGATCACACCGACTGGGAATATCGTGAATTTTTTAGGATTTTATTTCACCTTAAAAACTAAAACCAATTCAGCAGTGGTTTTAGAACGTGAATGGGAAAACCGCACTGGGGACCTCGTATTCGAAAAACTAGAGCTTCGAGCGTCTAAATAAGTTCTTTTAAATACTGTTTTGCCTGATTATAGTCAGGTTTAATATCTAAAGCCGCTTGATAATCTTTTCGAGCGGCTTTTTTGTTGCCCATTTGTTCAAAGGCATATCCACGGAGGGTCAGCGCTTTGTAATTAGAAGATTCCAAATCAAGCACTCGACTGCACAATTCTACTACGGCATCATTATTTTCAAACATAGCTTCAACTACGGCAAGATTATAATGCGCAAAAACGTGTGAAGGGTTTATTTTAATTACGCGGTTATACAAAATTTCCGCATCGGCATATTGGCTTGATCGCTGTTTCAGAAGCGCTTTTGCATACAATGCCTCGGCGCTAAATTCATCTATAACAAGGGCTTTATCGATATACTGCGATGCTGTATTCGGTTCTTTTTCCAAGAGAAAAAGGGCTTTTTGCATGGTGGCATCGTAATTATTGGGATCATTAAGCAGAATCTGATCCAAAACTTGAATGGCTTTGATCGTATCTTTTTGCTCTTTAAAAGATACTACCTGCAAAAGTTGGGCTTTAACACCGAAGTCTGCATTTTTAACCAACGCTTTAAGTAAAGGTTCAGATAAGTCATACTGCTGCCTTGCTAACAATAACTTAGCGTAAAGAAATTGGGCTTCTGCATAATCTGTTTTTAGCTGTAGGGCGGACTGAAGTTGTTTCGCCGCTTGTTCATAGTTTGCAGAATCCTTTTCGAGATAAGTCTCGGCCAAACGGTAACGATACAAAGGGTTTTTAGGGTCTAATTGAGATGCCGTTTGAAAATCCAGTATAGCGGCATCGAATTTTGTTTGGAAATAAAACGTATTGGCTCTTAGATAGTAATTTTCAGCAATTTGTGGATCCGCGTTGATTTTTCGCGTAACTTTCAAGATATCTTCGTTATAAGAAGTATCTGATTCGCTGATGATGAGAGCTCCTTCAGGATAATTTTGACCGCAATTTACGAGGAAGAGCGCAACACTGATAACTAGATATGTTAACCTGCGCATGGTGCTCGGGACGGGAATCGAACCCGTACTCACATTACTGTGAACAGGATTTTAAGTCCTGCGCGTCTACCTATTCCGCCACCCGAGCTGAAAGGACTGCAAAAATACTAAAAAAATCTATTTTTACATCAATTCCTTCAATGATTTTTCAATTATATCACAGGCCGTGTGAATTTGTTGTTCTGTAATAACGAGCGGTGGCGCAAATCTGATGATATGTTCCTGTGTTTGTTTTGCGAGTAACCCATTGTCACGCATTTTGATACATACATCCCAAGCGCGAATTCCATTTCCAAAAGGTTCAATTTTAATGGCATTGAGAAGTCCTTTTCCCCTAACCATAGAAACCATAGGTAAGTTCAAGTTATTCATACGGTCTCTGAAAACCTTTCCGAGTTTTTCGGCATTTTCGGCCAAGTTTTCATCCGTTACGACTTGCAGTGACGCCATTGCTACCGCACATGCGAGTGGATTTCCCCCGAAAGTACTTCCATGCTGCCCGGGCTTCAATGTCAACATTACTTCATCATTTCCAAGCACGCAGCTTACGGGAAACACGCCACCGCCTAATGCTTTACCTAGAATCAATAAATCGGGCTTGACATTTTCGTGGTCGCAACACGTTAACCTACCTGTCCTTGCGATACCTGTTTGCACTTCATCGGCGATAAATAAAACACGGTACTGGGTACATAATTCACGGACCTTACGCAGGTATCCTTCGTCGGGCACCACCACACCGGCTTCGCCTTGGATGGGTTCTACCATGAACGCACAGATATTGGCATTGTTTTTTAATTCATTTTCAAGAGCTTGAACGTCGTTAAAGGGTATATTCGAAAAATTGGGCACAAAAGGTCCGAAGTTGCCATAACTATCTTCATCGTCTGATGTACTAATAGCGGCGAGCGTTCTACCCCAAAAATTACCCTCGGCAAACAGTATGTGCGCTTGGTTATGGGCAATTCCCTTGATTTCATATCCCCACTTACGCGCTAGCTTAATGGCTGTTTCACCCCCTTCAACTCCTGTATTCATCGGCAAAACACGATCGTAACCGAATAGCTCGGTAATGTATTTTTCATACTCTCCAAGTATGTTGTTGTGGAAGGCCCTACTGGTCAAGGTAAGCACGCTTGATTGATCGTGTAATGCTTTTATAATGCGTGGATGACAATGTCCTTGATTGACTGCGGAATAGGCCGATAAAAAATCTAAATATTTCTTATCCTCTACATCCCAAACATAAACCCCCTCTCCTTTTGCAATAACCACCGGTAGTGGGTGATAATTGTGGGCACCGTAAACCTCTTCAAGATTGATATAATAATTCGTATCACGCATAACACAAAAGTACAATGTTTTCAATTAATTGGTGATGATTGCAGGTATGGAGTCGCTATAACAAGTACATTTTAACTATATTTGGATGGTGCGGGTTCGCAAAATACATATCGTCATTACGTGTTGTTGGTTAATAATGGCGCAGCGCGTTGTAAAATCACAAAATACCGTTTCTCATATGGCGTTTACTAAGGGTCGCATTGAATGGTTAATCCCGAAGACGCTTCCAATTGCAGAACCAATCATTCAACAGGCATTGAACCTTTCGGCAAATTCGCTGGAGGAATTAGAGCGCAACTTAATTTACAAAACGAGCGACCGAGTGCATTTAGTTCTTTTCGATGATTTTGCTGACTATCAGCAGTATTACCAACGAAAGTATCGCTTAAGTTCAAAAAGCAGCCACGATGTTGAGCCGCTTCACAATGGGATTGTTTATCAACCTATTTTGTGTTCAGGCAATATAATAGACTTGGAATACCAAATTAAGCGCGCCATTGCCCGTCAATTCATCAGTGAATTCCTCCTTGGGTTTTCCTATCGCGATCGTTTCAACATCATCCAGCAACAAAACACACCGATATGGCTGAAAGAAGGATTTATTGAATATTATGCGGCCGGCATTAGCGGTGAAGACTTTTTGCAATTTAAAGAACAGTTAAAGACTCCCGGCTTCCGAAACTTAAACTTCATCGACCCGCACCAACAGGTGCTTTTTGGAAAGGTATTATGGTATTTTTTCGAAAAAGAAAAAGGCAGAAATCTCAATAGTGTTTTTTGGATGCTTATTAAATACGCACAAAGTTTCGACAAGTCTTTTGAATATCATTTTAATATGAGTTTTAAAGATTGGTTACGGGCTAGAATCAATGAATTACAACAAACAGAAACGTATTTAAGTCCTCGAGTAGATTTTCAAACGAACGCCCCGAAGAAACAGTTAAATAAGTCTAGAATCGTATTTGAACCCCAAGCCAATCAAGCTATCATAACACAGTTTAACGAGTCGGGGTCACGGAGTTATTTGTGGGATATTAAACACGCCTCGAAGCGTTTGCTGTTGGAAGAAAACTACCTTTATGAGCCCCCTACTCATGATTTCCGCACGCCTACTTACGCCTATAGTACTAAGAACCAACAATGGGCCTATGTGAGTTGGGATGGGGCTTGGGTCTTAAATATAGGTACGAAAAAAATCAAATTGCCGGGAACCGCTTCATATCGATTATGGTGTATATCTTCTGATACGGCGTTTCTATTACAGGAAACGGCTGGACATACGTATTTATCTCTTTACTATTTAGAATCTGGGGAAAAACTAGGCTCATTAATGTTAAATTCCCAATTTGAAAAAATCCAAGAACTTCATAAAATAGAACCCAGTGCGCTACATATTGTTAAAACCATTCGACTTGATACCGGATTTGTGTCCCAACTCGTGCGCTATTCGTATGATACAAAACTAACAGCAGCGCCGCTTTATGAGGTAGCTCATGACCGAGCCGAATGGACCATTCAATCTATATTGATGAAAGACAGTACTTCTTTTAGTTTGGTTCGAAACGCACCTCTTGAAAATGCCGTTTATCACATTCAACCAAAACTAGCGTTACCAAGCTTAATTAAAACACCCGTTAAGGGTTTGCAATACCAACAATTCAAATTTAGCGGCCGCGATAGTTTTATTGAATTTTACATCGCTAATAAGCGATGGAATATTAATATAATTGATATAAATGCACCTGTTTTCGATTCTGATACCTTTAAACGTCAAGAATTAAGCTTCGATACTGTATTGGTCGTAGATTCGACAAAAAAGGATTACGACTCTTATCCCGCTAATAAAAAATTCACCAGCCCCTTCAAACGTCCCAAATATATTATATATCCGATTGAAACAACAAATCGAACACCCGAAGCTTGGCGCGCATCGGCCTATTCGCCCTGGTTTTACTTACACGCGGGACAATTCATACTTAGCAATACTGATTTTCGCTTGCCTTACGATGCCGCCGTAAGACCCACAGAGCAATACAATTCCCCTTTAACCTTTATTTCAAACCACCAAATCGCTGATGTTTCGCAACGGCATCGTTTGGGACTGCAATTATTTAGTAACTTAAACAGGCGTCGGATCGGTATAAGCATGGATCACACATTCATTCAAAATCCCGAAACCTCCCACCACACAAAACTGCAATATCGATTGCGACAGTTTGATAATTCTAAGGGTATTAGTTTTAGAAATAGAAATATTGGAGGCTCTTATCAATACCAATTCCGATACCATCGAACGGATTGGCATATTGGTATTGAAGGCAATAGCAGTCAAATTATCGCCTTAAACAATGCAATTGAAAATGTGCAGCATGCCCATATAAATCAATACATTTTTGAATCCCCATTAGGCGCTTCATTTGAAAGTAAAGATTTAAATAAGCCACAGAACCATATGTATTACAATGCTTTGTTAGATTTAAACATCGGTGGGATAGTTTCAGACAACAAAGCAAATCCAATTCTTTCTATTGCGGGAAGCCTGAAGTTAAAACGCTCATTTTATATTTTCGAATGGCGGTTAAAAAGCACTTTTCGCTACGCATTTACCGAGCAAAACAAGTCATTTATGCTAGGAGGCAGCGAGGGATGGATATCACAGAGTGCCAATACGGATGCCCTTTATAAACAGCTCCGCAATAACCAGCTGCAATTTTTAGAAGGGGGGTTATTTGTTAGAGGCTTGCAAGTTGGCACGCGCATCGGGAACAGTTTCGTTCATTTCCAGCAAGATGTAGGGTTGCCTTTGTTACGTTTGTTTCCAAAAACCCTTAAGGAACGTATTTTTTGGCGGAGCATGGTAATATATGCGTTTATAGATGCAGGTCTCGCATTTTACGGAAGCACACCCGCTCACTATTCCAATCCATACAATAACATAACTTTGTATACTCCCAATTATAGTTTAACTGCAAGTTCAGTTCAAAATCCTTGGATTTTAGGAACTGGTTTTGGCGCCCAAGTAAGTCTAATGGGATATCCCATTCGTATCGAGTATGCTGAAGGTCGAATTGGCTCTTTAAAATCCCCGCCGCGCTTGCTTTTATCGCTTGGGAAGAATTTTTAAAAAACGCCGCGCTTTTTATCACCGGAAACCGGACTTTTTGCTTTATTTTGCAACTCGTTACTACCCATGGGAATTTTCAGCTTTTTAACACAAGAATTGGCGATTGATTTAGGCACCGCCAATACACTCATCATATACAAGGAGAAAGTCGTTGTAGACGAACCATCCATAATTGCACTTGAAAGAAATACAGGTAACGTAATTGCAATTGGCAGAGAAGCCATGCAAATGTTTGGAAAGGAAAATGAAGGCATCAGAACAATCCGCCCACTTAAAGATGGCGTGATTGCCGATTTTCAAGCTGCGGAGCACATGATTCGCGGAATGATCAAAATGATGAACCAACGTCAACAATGGATCAGCCCGCAATTAAAAATGGTTATTTGCATTCCATCTGGTATCACGGAAGTCGAAAAACGCGCAGTTAAAGACAGTGCGGAACGCTCCGGCGCCAAAGAAGTATACCTTATTCATGAACCAATGGCCGCAGCAGTTGGAATCGGAATTGATGTAACCCAGCCTCAGGGAAATATGATCATCGATATTGGTGGTGGCACTACAGAAATTGCTATCATCGCGTTGGGTGGTATTGTTTGTGATGAGTCTATTCGCGTTGCAGGTGATGAGTTCAACCTAGATATTGTGGATTATATGCGTCGCGAACACAATCTTTTGATTGGTGAGCGTACGGCAGAAAAAATAAAAATCTCTATTGGTAGTGCCTTGCAAGAGTTAGAAAATCCTCCAGAAGATTATGCCGTTCACGGGCGTGATTTAATGACGGGTATCCCTAAAAGCATTCATGTGAGTTATCATGAGATTGCCCGCTGTTTGGATAAAAGCATTATGAAAGTAGAAGAAGCTATCCTTCGGGCGCTTGAACAATCTCCACCAGAACTTAGCGCCGATATCCTTACGAATGGAATTTGGCTAACCGGCGGAGGCGCATTGCTTAGAGGATTAGACAAACGCATCTCAGCCAAAACTAAATTGCGTGTAAACATAGCTGAGGATCCGTTGCGCGCCGTTGTTCGGGGTACTGGTACAGCCTTGAAAAACATTGGGAAGTTCAAATTCTTAATGACTGCATAAGCGTTGGGTTAAATGTGGGTTATCATTCGGTGGATTCGGACCAATGCCTATCCCTTATTGGCGCTCCTATTGTTCTCGTTTTCCTTTAATTTGGTGCTTCGATACCAACTTTACCAACACTCATATTATTTCAATAACAGCGTAGCGTTTTTTAGGGGGGTGGACCAAGCCCGTACGAATCTCACAATATACCTGGGATTGAGAAAAGAGAACGAATATCTCAAAAATGAAAACGCCCAATTACGCCAACAGCTAAATCAAAAACATCCGGAACGTTATCAGTCGTATGATACCGTATTCAGAGACACCTCTTTACCCCAAGCTCAACAACCTACTTATACATATATGCCCGCTGAGGTTGTTAGAAACACAACCAATAAGCGCGATAACTACTTTTACATCAATCAAGGTACAAATAACGGAATCGAAATTGGAATGGCTGTGTTGAGTCCTAAAGGTATTGCTGGGGTAGTCGTTACTACCTCAAATAATTTCTCTAGGGTTATGTCTGTGCTTCACTCTGATTTTGAACTAACTCCTTTCATACCCGATTTAAACCTACGTCAAGGGGTCGTAAAGTGGGAAGGCACCGACGCCCGATTTGGTTATCTCAAAGAGGTCAATCGGACCGAAGATGTTAAAAAAGGACAATGGATACTTAGTAGTAATTATTCATCGATTTTCCCCCCTAGCATACCTGTTGGGCGGGTGGTAGCAACAAGTAAGCCCTTACAACAACAATACCAACAAATTAAAATTGCGTTTGCAACAGATTTTCATAGATTGCATTATGTATACTGCGTAAAAAACCACGTAAAAGCGGAAATTGACGCCCTAAATATTACTACTCAACCTTGATACAAGCCTTAAAAATAGCGCTCATTGCATTGACGATTGCCTTTTTGCAGGCCTTTATACTGCAACAAGTGGATATGGGATTTTGGTTACATCCAATGCCCTATTTAATGCTTTTTTTCATTATTCCTTTAAATTTTGATCGTTTTAGTTATTTAATATTGGGCTTTGTATTCGGTACTTTTATTGATTTGCTTTCTGGCTCTTTCGGCACCCATGCGGCGAGCTGCGTGGCAATGGTCTTTTTCAAGCACTATATTGAACGTAGATTTGTTGATTTTGAATCTTTACAACTTCAGGGCGAGTCTTATCTGAGCCTGCATAGCCGGGGCTGGGTCACTTTTTTCTATTACGCTATTAGTCTAATCGGTATCCATCATTTGGTTTTTTTTAGTTTGGACTTCTTCAGCTTATCGCATCTCGGGGACATACTTTTGAGTACCCTTGTTTCTAGTATCGGAACCTTTTTACTCGTTCTACTTTACAAAAATGTGTTCAATAAGTAATGCAAGATCTTTATAAAAATAGATCCCGCGTGTTCATTGGGGTTTTTATACTGTTTTACATAGTTTATATAATTCGCGTAGGAACCATTCAACTTAATGGAAATGCCTATGAAAATAAAGCAATCAATAACGCTCTTAATAAAATCACCCTATACCCTTCTAGATCGGTAATTTACGATAGAAACAATAAAATCATAATTAAGAACTACGTCATGTATGATTTATTTGCGTTTCCCAAGCAATTGGACACGCTTAATAAATCATTCATTTGTGAGGTGCTCAATATCGATACGGCTTTCTATGAAAAGTTACTTACAGAAACATGGCTTAAGTCTCGTAAACGGCGCAAAAACAACGCCTACGACAGGTCGGCACTGTTTTATTCCAATCTTTCCGAAGCGCAATACACCGTTTTACGTGAAAATCTATACCGATTAAGGGGGTTTTACGTAGAACCACGTACCGACAGGGCGTATAATGTAACAGGAGGCGGACATGCCTTGGGTTATCTTGGTGAAGCCAGTGAAACGTTATTAAAAGAAGAATCTTATTATCAACCAGGTGATTTAGTAGGGATTACCGGAATTGAAAAATATTATGAGTCTATTTTTCGAGGAATCAAGGGGGTAAAAACAGTTTGGCAAGACCGTACCTACCAAGAACGTGGAGATGTCAATAACGATGCTTTTAATATAGCCGCTATTTCGGGTCCTGATGTAACGAGTACGCTCGACATTGAATTGCAACGGTATGCCGAGGAGCTTTTTAAAGGAAAAAGAGGCAGTATTGTGGCTATTGAGCCGGCGACTGGGGAAGTTTTAGTTTTTGTAAACAAGCCTGATTTTGACCCGAATGAACTTGTTGGAAAAGACCGCAGCAGGTCATTCCGCCGCATGCTCATTGATCCTAAAAAACCACTCTACAATCGCGCTGTCAAAGGTGTTTACCCCCCAGGAAGCACGGTCAAGACCGTTCTTGCGCTAATTGGATTGCAAGAAGGTATAATAGAGCCCAGCACCCGTAAAGGATGTGCAGGCGGTTATCATATGGGAAGTATCGTCATTGGGTGCCACGCACACCCAAGTCCGCTGGACTTGGAAGGCTCCATTCAAATTTCATGCAATGCCTATTACTGCGACTTATTCCGTCAGATCATTGACCACCCTAAATACGGAAATGTAAATGCGGGTTACCGGGTACTTGAACGACATTGGAGAAGTTTTGGATTGGGCTCTCCCACCGGTATTGACCTTTTAGGAGAAGACGGAGGCAGCATCCCAACCGTTGAAGGCTTGGCTAAGCGACATGGTAAAAAATGGCGCAGCTCTCAAGTAGTCTCATTGGGTATAGGTCAGGGGGAAATTTTACTCACGCCTTTGCAATTGGCGAACGTAGCTGCCATACTTGCTAATAGAGGTTTTTATGTAACACCCCATTTAGTAAAATCCATACAAGGATATAGTGATACCGCTTGGCTCAGAAAATTCACTAAAAAACACCGTACTACCGTAAATCCGAAATATTTCGAAACCATTATCCAAGGCATGAGCAATGTAATGAAGCCGGGTGGAACTGCCAATGGGACAGGGATTCCGGGTATCGATATTTGCGGTAAAACAGGTACGGCACAAAATCCCCACGGAAAAGATCACTCCTTGTTTATCGCCTTCGCCCCTAGAAATAATCCCAAAATAGCCGTTGCCGTAATTGTTGAGAATGCTGGTTTTGGATCTACCTATGCAGCCCCTATTAGTAACTTGGTTATTGAAAAGTTTTTACATCCTGATACCCTCACCAAGGTTCCCTTTGTATTGGAGCGCATCAAAAAAAGCGTAATAGAGCCCTTATGAAGTACGAAAATCAACAAAGCAGAGATGGGCGCTCAGACTGGATTGCTGTCGCACTTTTTGCACTGCTTATAACCATCGGCTGGCTGAATATTTATTCGGTAACGTCGGATGTAAATCAAGAAGGATTTCAGATATCGGCGATAGCATTAAAACAACTGTTTTGGATAGGGGGTGCTTTGTTAATCATGATTGTGGTATCCTATGCCAATGTTGTATTTATACATTATCTCTCCTATTATATTTACGGATTTGTATTGTTACTGAATATTTCGGTATTGTTTTTAGGACGAGAAGTATCGGGAGCGAAATCGTGGTTTGGATTCGGAGGTATAGGCATACAACCTTCCGAATTCGCCAAACTTGCTACTGCAATGGCATTGGCCAAGTTCTTGGGAGCTTATGGAATGCGTTTCAAAGGCCTTAAAATCATCGGAATCTCGTTAGCTATAATAACAGCCCCGTTAATTATTGTTTTGGCCCAAAACGACACAGGAACGGCCTTGGTTTTTCTTTCTTTTTATTTGGTCTTATATCGAGAAGGAATGCCCGGATATATACTCCTCAGTGCGGTTTTGTTTGGGATTCTTTCTATTACTTCTATCTATTTAAATAGTTTTGACGTTTCCTTTATTTGGCTTTATGGCACTTTGATAGTCTTGGGCTTAGCAATTGCCTATGCATTCAGAAAGGTAAGGCAAGCCTTAATTGCCATTGCCTTTATTGTATCCATTAGCCTCGTCTTTAGTGCTGTGATTGGATGGACCTATGATAAATTGTTTAAAGAGTATCAAAAAGACCGTATCGAAATTGTATTAGGCCTTAAAGCCGATCCGCGCGGCATGGGCTACAACCTTGACCAATCCAAAATTGCTATTGGCGCAGGCCAATGGAACGGGCGTGGATTTTTAAACGGGACACAAACAAAAATGGGCTTTGTGCCCGAACAACATACCGATTTCATATTCTGCACCATTGGGGAAGAATGGGGTTTTTTCGGGGTATTGGTCTTTTTTAGTATTTATTTGGCATTTGTTTCTCGCCTTGTGCTTATCGCTGAGCGACAATCAGATACCTACGGCCGAATCCTAGGATATAGCGCCGCAAGCATTTTCTTTTTCCATTGGCTAATTAATATAGGTATGACTATAGGTTTAGTGCCCGTGATTGGAATTCCCTTGCCTTTTATTTCTTTCGGGGGAAGCTCACTCTGGGGATTTACATTGTTATTATTTGTATTTTTGAGATACGACCAAGCAAGACGCAATTAAAATGATACCATTTTTTTACAAATCAAAATTCCCCTTTTTATTTTTAGGTTTAAGTGTAGTCTTTACGCAATGCGGAACAAATTCCAATGACCAAGAAAATACAGGGCCTTTGTTCGAGCGATTATCCTCAGAAGAAACAGGGATGTCTTTTGTTAATATCGTACCAGAAAATGATTCCTTAAGTCAGTTCACCTATCATTATTTATTTAATGGTGCAGGCGTGGGTATAGCCGATATCAATAACGATGGACTGAACGACGTGTTTTTCGCAGGAAATGCGACGCCATCGAAACTCTATTTGAATAAAGGCGATTTCAAATTTGAAGATATAACCCAAAAAGCGGGGATTGAAACTAAAAATTGGATGACCGGCGTGAGCATGGTGGATGTCAATAACGACGGTTGGATTGATATATATGTATGTGCCAGCGGTCCATCGAAAAATCCCGATGAAAAAAGAAATAAGCTATTCATAAACCTTAAAAATGGTTCCTTTAAAGAATCAGCCAAAGAATGGGGCGTTGATGATGCAGGGAATACTTCATGTGCCGGATTCTTTGATTTCGATAACGACGGTGATTTGGACTTATATGTAGGAAATCACGCCTTGGAATATTTCTCAGACATTAATATTCCTTTTTCGAAAACCCTCAAAATGACGGCGAGTTCAGCCCAACAATTTTACGAAAACAAAGGAACCCGCTTTGAGAACATCACTGAAAAAGCAGGTATGAAAGCAGGTGGATACTGCCTAAGTTTAACACCGGGTGATTTCAATAATGATGGCTTTATTGACCTTTATGTTAGCAATGATTACCATGTACCTGACTATTTATACATCAACCAAGGCGATGGAACGTTTAAAGACGAATGTTATCAGCGGATCAAACACAGCAGTATGAATTCTATGGGTTCAGATGCAGCCGATATCAATAACGATGGGCTGTTAGACTTCATTACCCTTGACATGTTGCCAGAAAATACCGAACGCTACATGAGTTTGATGGGGGCAAAAGGATATGATTATGTACGGGTAAGCTCTAAAAATGGATATGGACCTCAATTTATGCATAATAATTTGCAAGTAAATCAAGGCAATGGAACGTTTTCCGATATGGGTTTTTTGTATAATGTAGCCAGAACCGATTGGAGCTGGTCTGCCCTTTTTTGTGATTTCAATAATGATGCACAACAAGATTTGTTTGTGAGCAATGGATACTATAGAGACGTTACCGATTTAGATTTTGTAATGTATCAGAATAGGAAAGAGCAGAGCAAAAAAGGAAAAATCAACCACGATGAAGTACTTAAGCTTTTGCCTTTTGAAAAACTCGCCAACTATCTTTTTGAAGGCAGTACAACCGGTATGCAAAACCGGGCGGAAGATTGGGGTTTGAAAGAAACATCTTTAAGTACCGGTGCCGCTGTAGGCGATTTAGACGGTGATGGACAAATGGATTTGATTGTCTGCAATCAAGGAGAAGAAGCTTTCGTATATAAAAATAAAGGAAATAATCAGCACTTTGTAAACGTCAAATTAATCTCTGAAAAAAATAAAACAACCGAAGGCGCGAAGATTTGGGTTAAAAATACTGAATCAGGCTATCGTTTGTTTCAAAACTTCAGCCATCGCGGTTATTTAAGTGCGTCCGAACCCCTTTTTCATATTGGCTTAGGCGACTCTAAAGAAATCCCCAAAGTATATCTCGAACTGCTATCTGGTGAGATTGCGGAATTGAATTTTGACGGAATCGATAAAACGCATTCAATCACCATAGAAAAAATCAAATTTGACGCACAGCTAAAAGACGTGATCTATCAGTCTTTTGCTATTAACCCATACTTTTCTCCCGTTTCAAATGCGCTCAATTTTAAACACACTGATTTAGAAACACCCGATTATAAAAGGGAACCGCTCCTTCCCCATCGTTTAACGATGCTAGGACCTGGAATGAGTTCAGGCGATGTCAACAAAGACGGAATATCCGAT
>CAMBBZ010000023.1 GCA_945863965.1 Chitinophaga pinensis
TGTTCCGATTCGATGTTTTTAGGGCTTCATCGATTTTTAGAACGCTGTTAAACTTTGATTGTACCTTTGGGGCATGAATTTAGATTCACCTATTCGTTTCGATAAAATCGAAGATGCAATTGAAGATATCAAACAAGGCAAAGTAGTGATTGTGGTCGACGATGAAGACCGTGAAAACGAAGGCGATTTTTTAACCGCTGCCCGCAATATGACCCCCGAGTTGGTGAATTTCATGGCCAAAGAAGGCCGCGGATTAATATGTGTTCCCCTTACCGAAGAGCGCTGCGATGAGTTGGGTTTGGAGATGATGGTAGGTAAAAACACCGCCACGCACGAAACGGCATTTACTGTTTCGGTGGATTTATTGGGGTATGGATGCACCACGGGCATTTCGGCACAAGACCGTTCTAAAACGATTATGGCCTTAATTAATCCCGATATTAAAAATGAAGAATTGGGTCGGCCCGGACATATTTTCCCCCTAAAAGCAAAAGCGGAAGGGGTTTTGCGCAGAGCGGGACATACCGAAGCGGCGATTGATTTGGCGCGGATGGCTGGATTTGAGCCAGCGGGTTGTATCGTGGAAATTTTGAACGAAGACGGTAGTATGGCGCGTTTGCCTGATTTGGTAAAGGTGGCCGAGAAATTCCAATTGAGAATTATCAGCATCGAGCAATTAATCAAGTACCGTTTGGAGCACGAGTCGCTCATTAAACGAGAAATTTCGGTGCAGATGCCAACTCATGCCGGTGATTTCGACCTAATTGCCTACAAACAGAAAGATACAGAACAGGAACATGTGGCCTTGATCAAAGGAACTTGGACCGGGGATGAGTCGGTTTTGGTGCGGGTGCATTCCAGTTGTTTAACGGGAGATGTATTTGGATCTTGCCGTTGCGATTGCGGCGAGCAATTGGAAAAAGCCATGCAACTTATTGAAAAAGAAGGGAAAGGCGTAATTGTATATATGAACCAAGAAGGCCGTGGAATCGGATTGTTGAATAAGTTAAAGGCGTATAAATTACAAGAGCAGGGTTTGGATACGGTAGAAGCCAATTTACAGTTGGGCTTCGGGATGGACGACCGCGATTATGGTGTTGGTGCGCAAATTTTACGCGATTTGGGCGTTGGTAAAATGAAGTTGATGAGTAACAATCCCCGCAAACGTACTGGTTTAATTGGTTACGGGTTAGAAATTACCGAAAATGTGCCTTTGTTGGTGGAGCCCAATCCACATAATGCCAAGTATTTGAATACGAAGCGGGTAAAAATGGGACATATCCTTAACGAACAGTCAAAATAATTTATGCTGGTTATAAATCCTAAAGACTTAGCGATTCCTCAGCTGCACCAATACTTGATTGGCAGTGTGGGACCGCGCCCTATATGTTTTGCGAGTACCGTTGATTCGAATGGAGTGCCGAATTTAGCGCCCTTTAGCTTTTTTAATGTATTCAGTGCCAATCCGCCGATATTGGTTTTTGCCCCTAACAATAGTGGTCGGACTGGCGAGCCTAAACATACTCTACTTAATGTAAAGCAGGTGCCAGAGGTTGTCATTAACGTAGTTACTGCCTCTATGGTGGAACAAATGAATGTAGCCGCTGCCCCTTGGGATCGCGGTGTTAGTGAATTTGAAAAAGCAGGATTTACGCCCGTGGCATCTGAACTTATACGTCCGTTTAGGGTGTTAGAAAGCCCCTCTCAGATTGAGTGTAAAGTAATTGAAATCAAAGAGATGGGACAAGGTGGAGGTGCTGGAAATTTGGTGATTTGCGAGGTCTTAAGGATGCACATCCACGAGCGTGTTTTAAATGAAGAAGGTAAGATCGATCAGTTGAAAATGGAATTAGTAGGACGTTTAGGTGGTAGTTGGTATTCTAAAACCGACGCAGCTGCTTTGTTTGAATTGGGACAACCCATGTCGGTTACATTGGGATACGATCGGTTACCTGACTATGTTAAACACAGTGAAAGATTGTCGGCAAATGATTTAGGCAAATTGAGTTCCGTGTTGTCAATGCCCGACGAACTCTTAATGGGGGCGGTTCGCTTGGATAGGCAGGTGGGAGAGGAATGGACACAGGTACGGGAATATATTGATAAGGGTGATTACGATAAAGCGCTTGCTTTATTACTATTAAGCCACGAATAATACCAGCCCAAGTCCTTGAGTTCAAACTCTGCGTTGTATCTTTGCGCTATGAGTTTGGCAGAACAAATTAATGAAGGCATTAAAGTGGCTATGAAGGCCAAAGATGCCGATCGTTTGCGCACCTTGCGGGGAATAAAAAGTGCATTTATGTTATTACAAACTTCGGAGAAGGCAGCGAGCTTAACCGAGGAAGATTATACCAAGGCTTTGCAGAAATTGGCAAAACAGCGCAAGGATTCTTTGGAGGTATTTGAATCACAAAATCGGGAAGATTTAGCTGCTGTGGAGCGGGCCGATTTACAACTTATAGAAACTTTTTTACCCGCACAAATGGATCCTGCTGAAGTTCGGATTTTAGTGGCGGGAATTATAGCCGACCTTGGCGTAAGCGGTCCCGCAGCTATGGGAAAAGTAATTCCTGTTGCCATGGCAGCGCTTGCAGGTAAAGCCGATGGTAAATTAATATCTCAGTTGGTTAAAGAATTGCTATCGGCCTAATATGAGTAGACCAGTTCGGGTGCGTTTTGCACCAAGTCCGACCGGAGCCCTGCATATTGGAGGGGTTCGTACCGCATTATACAATTATCTTTTTGCCCGGAAACACGGCGGAACCTTTATCCTCCGTTTGGAAGATACCGATCAAACGCGTTTTGTGCCCGGTGCTGAGGCCTATATTAAAGAGAGTTTGGCTTGGGTAGGTATCGAAATTGATGAAGGTCCTGATCAGTCAGGTCCCCATGCCCCATACCGACAAAGCGAACGCAAGCCCATGTACCGACAATATGCGGAACAGCTTATTGAAAAAGGATTGGCGTATTATGCGTTCGACACCACCGAAGAGTTGGAGGAAATGCGCAAACGTTTGGAGGCTAGTAACATGCAACCGGCGTATGATGCTGTGAGTCGCATGAGCATGAAAAATTCATTGACTTTATCGTCCGATGAGGTCAAAGAGCGTTTGGATCGAGGTGATAATTATGTGATCCGTATCAAACTTCCCCGGAAAGAAGAAGTACGGTTCCACGATATCATTCGCGGTTGGGTCGTCGTAAGTACGAGTCAAATGGACGATAAAGTATTGTTAAAGGGCGATGGCATGCCCACCTACCATTTGGCTAATGTGGTGGATGACTATATAATGGAAATCAGCCATGTGATTCGTGGGGAAGAGTGGTTGCCCAGTGCTCCTTTGCATGTAATGTTGTACCGATTTTTGGGTTGGGAAGCGGTAATGCCGGAGTTTGCGCATTTACCCCTTCTGCTTAAGCCTGAAGGCAATGGGAAGTTAAGCAAGCGCGATGGAGATCGTTTGGGATTTCCGGTTTTCCCATTGAAATGGGCCGATCCACAGTCGGGTGAATTGAGTTCGGGTTACCGTGAATCGGGATATTTTCCAGAGGCCGTTGTGAATATGCTGGCGTTATTGGGTTGGCACCCGAGCGACAATCGGGAACATTTTAGCATGGAGGAATTAATTGAGGCATTTTCGCTCGAACGGGTGAGTAAGAGCGGGGCTAAATTCGATGTGCAAAAAGCATTTTGGTTCAATCAACAATATTTGCAGCAAAAACCATTATCAGAGGTTTACGATTTGGTAAAGCCCATAATTGAAGAAAAAGGATACCAAGTATGTCAGGAATATGTGGAAGGGGTGATTGCGTTGATGCGCGAAAAGGTCCAATTTGCTAAGGATACCATTTTACAAGGTACGTACTTCTTTGAAGACCCTACGCACTACGATGAGGCGGTGGTTCAAAAGAAGTGGACGGCAGATACCAATAACATTATTAATAAGTTAGCTGATGTTTTCGGGGGAATTTCCGAAACGGCATCGGCGGATGTATACGAGGCTGCTTATCAGGCATTCTGTGCTACCGAGGGCATAAAGCCGGGCAATTTATTACAACCCTTGCGCGTGGTAGTTTCTGGAGAGGGCGTTGGCGCTCCGATTTGGGAAATGATTGCGCATATCGGTCGGGATTATGTAATAGAGCGCATGCGCAGGGCCACAACAAAAATTTCATTTTCAATTGCCTAAGCAAAAGTGTATTTTCGCCTTTCATTAAATCTTGAAATAAATAAAACATGCGTTCTATATCTAAGTTGAATGTAATTATTGGTTGGCTGATGTTTGCGGTAGCCCTTGTGGTTTACACGCTCACGTTGGAACCTTCGGTAAGTCTTTGGGACTGTGGTGAATTTGCGTCTGCGGCGTATCGTTTACAAGTCGTGCATCCTCCGGGAGCGCCGTTCTTTTTGATGGTGGGTCGGATGTTCGCGCTTCTTGCCACCTCGCCCGAAACGGTTGGTTTTTGGATTAATATGCTATCGGCGGTTTCTGCTGCCGGTGCGGTTATGTTTACCTACTGGATCACGGTATTTTTTGCCGAGCAATTGGTATCCAAAGATTCCGACAATCGGTACGTATTAGTTTTTGGAGCGGGTATTGTGGCCGCGTTAACCAATACTTTCATCGATACATTCTGGTTTAGTGCGGTTGAGGCAGAGGTTTATGCCATGAGTTCGTTCTTTACCAGTCTTACCTTTTGGGCACTGTTGAAGTGGTATTATATGGAAGACAATAAATATACCGACCGTTGGTTGGTATTTATTGCCTTTATGATTGGCTTGGCTTTGGGTACGCACATGTTAAACTTGTTGGTTATTCCGGCGGTTGGATTGGCGTATTATTTTAAGAAGTTTACCGTAACGCGCAAAGGGGTACTCTATGCATTGGGTGGTTCTGCAGTTGCTTTGGCGGTTGTGATGAAAGTGATTTATCCAGGCATTCCTTATTTATTGGCGCGTTTGGATCGCTTATTTGTGAATGATTTGAGCTTGCCTTTTTATTCCGGGGCCGTAGCGGCAATTATTTTGGTATATGTGGGTGTTGCTTATTTGGTTAACTATTTCCAAAAGAACGGCAAGTACAACTACAACTTGATTTTCATGTGTATCGGGTTTATAATATTTGGATATTCATCTTATGCGATGGTAATCATTCGCAGTATGGCGAATCCAGCGATTGACATGAACAATCCCGAAGACCCGTATAAGTTTTATGGATACATAACACGTGAGCAGTACGGTGATAGGCCTTTAGGATACGGGCCTTATTTTAACGCACCTCAAACCGATTACACGGTTAAGGGTACGCGTTACTACAAAGCGACAGACCAATATGAAAAAGGGGGCGAAATTTATGAGCCCGTTCACGGTCCCGTAGATACCGATGGCGATGGCATTCAGGAAGATTACAACACGGTATTCCCTCGCATGGGTAAAAGCAATAAGCCCAACGACGCACGTGGTTTCCGCAGTTATGGGGGCATGCAAGCGGTGCAGGATGAAATCGACCAATTGACTCAAATGAGTCAGCAGCGTGAGTTAACGGCAGAAGAGAAAAATCGCTTAAATTATTTGAATTATCAAATTCCCACCTTTGGAAACAACCTAACCTATTTCTTCAATTATCAGATCCGCTACATGTATTTGCGTTATTTCATGTGGAATTTCGTGGGTCGATTTAACGATCAGCAAGCGGTTTCTGGAAATACCAAGCTCGATGGTAATTGGTATAGCGGTATTCCATTTGTCGATAAATTTGTCGTGGGAGATGTAAATGAAATGCCGAGTTTCTATCAAAATCAAAAAGCGAGAAATTCCTATTTCTTTTTGCCTCTAATTCTGGGACTTTTAGGTTTGGTATTGCAATTTGGAAAGCGTCGAAAAGACTTTTGGCTGATAATGACCATGTTTGTGTTCACCGGTTTGTTGATTGTTGTATACACCAATCAGCCGCCCTATGAGCCTCGCGAGCGTGATTATGCAGTAGTAGGTTCTTTCCAAATATTCTGTATTTGGGTAGGACTTGGGGTGATTTCCCTGGCGGACATCCTCAGAAAATACTTAGGTTCAAAAACAGCGTTAATAACAGTAGCTGCAAGTATTTTATTAGTTCCTGTAAATATGGCGGCTGAGAACTGGGACGATCACGACCGTTCAGGTCGCTATATCGGTATCGATATGGCCAAGAATTTCTTGGAGAATTTGGAACCCAATGCGATTCTTTTCTGTAATGGAGATAACGATACGTATCCGCTTTGGTATGCACAGAATGTGGAAGGGATTCGTACCGATGTACGCATAATCAATCAATCTTTATTGCCGACAGAATGGTACAGTATGGTTTTATTGGATACCGTTTACAATTCTACGCCGTTACCGTTAACGATTTCCAAGGAAGACTTACAAACGGGTAGCTTTGAATATGGCATTCCTGTAAATAAAGAAATGTACAAGTCTTCAAGGAATGCTTCTGATGTGATTAAGGAGTTACGTGAAGCGCGTAAATCGAGCAACGGAGAAACGGGTAACATTACTTGGAATGCCTCAAAAATGCATGTCCCTGTAAATAAAGAAGCGGTGTTGAAATCGGGTATTGTGCATCCCGCTTATCAATCCTTAATCGTAGATTCAATCGAAATCGGTATGGGTTCTGAATACTTTACCAAGGGCGATTTAGTTATGTACGATTTAATAGCAACAAGTATTAAGGAAGGTTGGAAGCGACCTATTTACTTTACGTCGGTATCGGGATATGATTTTGCAGGATTGAACAATTATATGCAGTTAGAAGGCTTGGTATACCGTTTTGTACCGATAAAAGGCGGTTCTAGAAGCGGTCAACCCAATCGTGTGGACCAATACAAACTTTATCGAAATATCGTAAAGAACTATAAATATTATCGTATGAAGGAGAAAGCAAATTTCTTCTTAGATGACAAAGCGTCTTATGTACCTAACGATTTGCAGCAGATGGGACTATTATTGGCATCGTTTTACACCCAGAAAGTAGATTTGTTGAACCAAACAGCGAAAGAAATGCAAGGGGGTAGAGACCTTACCAAGGTGGCGAGTCCGGAAGAAGGATTTGCAAGTGCCGCTGATTTTTACAACCATTATAAAGATTCAATGGTTATTTACCGCCAAAGAGGGGTAGAGGTTTTGAATCATATCATGGCTGAAATTCCTGAAACTGTAATGCCGATGCGCAGAGAATATCGCTTGGATTATGGTTTAACTTTACTCAATTTAGGGGATGAAAAAGCGGCTGAAAAAGTTTTAACAGAGAGCATCAAAGAAAATGTGGCGTATTTCAAATTTTTTAGTTCAGATTCCGAAGAGGGCAGCCAGTTTGCTGAACGTGAGGTTTATGTTTCTCAAGATTTAATACGTCGTACCATTAAATCGGTTGAAGATCTCGGTCGTAAAGATTGGGCTCAAAAGTTCCGAAATATGGCTCAAGTCGCAGGTAAATTTTAATCAAAATAACGAATATATCCCGCTGAAAGGCGGGATTTTTTTATGAAAAAGCAAACATCATTATTATACGGAATTCATCCGGTAAAGGAAGCATTGGAATCGGGTCATACCATTGATAAGGTATGGATTATTGAAGGCCACCTTCAAGGCCAGTTGTATGAATTAATGGGGATGTTCCGAAATCGGGGCATTATTTGGAAACAAGTACCGGCCGTTAAATTGAATTCCCTCGTGAATGGCAATCACCAAGGTATTGTAATTTCTTTATCTGTGGTCGATTTTGCGAAAATCGAAAATGTGGTCGATATGGCCTATGAAATGGGTGAAGATCCGTTTATATTGGTATTGGATGGAATTACGGATGTCCGAAATTTCGGAGCGATTGCCAGAACGGCCTCGTGTTCGGGAATTCATGGTATTGTAGTACCGGAAGTAGGCAGTGCCCCTATTGGGCCCGATGCAATGAAAACTTCGGCGGGCGCTTTAATGCACATTCCTGTATGCCGCACGCAGAGCTTACACCATACCTTGAAATATTTAAAGAACGCGGGACTTAGAATCATCGGAACTAGCGAAAAAACAGAGAATCTTTTATTTGAACAGGATCTGAGCGGCCCGCTTGCTATTGTTATGGGTAGTGAAGATACGGGAATGGAAAAAGAGACAGAGAAGATGTGCGATGATTTTGTGCGTATTCCCATTTCAACCCGTGGCGTTGAATCCTTGAACGTTTCAGTAGCTACAGGCGTAGTCGTTTACGAAGTAATTCGTCAACGCACCAAATAAATGCGCTTTTTCTAGGGCTATAAATTAATTTAGCTACATGGAATCCATCCAAATGGTTAATCTTAAGTCGCAATACCACCGATATAAATCAGAAATGGATGGGCATAATGCCCGCAGACGAGAAATCGCAGGGCTGTATACAGAATCTTGTAAAACAGTAGAATCTTGCGTAGCCCCTTCAATGTCTAATGATAAAAGCGTTCCTGTTTTTCATCAATATACGTTGCAAATAAAAGAGGGATCAAGAGATGAATTAGCGGCTTTTTTATTTAAAAGGGGCATTCCAACGATGATTTATTATCCCCTACCTTTGCACCAACAAGTAGCTTATAAGACAGACGAAGTGCTGCCCGTGTCGGAGCAATTGTGTCGGGAAGTGTTAAGTTTGCCTATTTGCCCAGAGTTAACGCAGGAACAACAGTTATATATCATAAAAAATCTTAAATTATTTTATAAATCATGAAAATTGCAGTAGTAGGAACCGGTTATGTCGGTTTGGTAAGCGGTACATGTTTTGCTGAAACGGGTAACGATGTTATTTGTGTCGACATTGATCAGACCAAAGTGGATCGTTTGTCTAATGGACAGATTACCATTTTCGAACCAGGGTTGGAAGTTTTATTCAAGCGCAATCTTAAAGAAGGCCGATTAAAATTTACTAACTCTTTAGAAGAAGCTATAGACGGGTGTGCGGTAATCTTTTTGGCGTTGCCAACGCCTCCCGGCGAAGACGGATCTGCGGATTTACGGTACGTGTTGGGCGTAGCCGATCATTTAGGTAAAATAATGACGGATTATAAAGTAATTGTTGACAAAAGCACAGTTCCAGTAGGAACGGCCGATCGTGTACGCGATGCTGTTGCCGCAAATTACAAAGGAGATTTTGATGTGGTTTCAAATCCTGAGTTTTTGCGTGAAGGTGTGGCGGTTGACGATTTCATGAAGCCCGATCGTGTGGTAATTGGGGCTGAAAGTCAGCGTGCATTTGACGTAATGGATGAATTGTATGCGCCCTATGTGCGTCAAGGCAATCCTGTAATGCATATGGATACCCGCAGTGCGGAATTGACCAAATATGCAGCCAATAGTTTTTTAGCCACTAAGATTTCCTTCATGAACGAAATCGCGCGTTTGTGTGAATTATTGGGAGCCGACGTTGATATGGTGCGTAAAGGGGTTGGTAGCGACGACCGAATTGGAAAGCGATTCTTATTTCCAGGCATTGGATATGGCGGTAGTTGTTTCCCGAAAGACGTGCAGGCATTGGTGCACAGCGCGGCATCGGTAGATTACGATTTTAAAATTTTAAAAGCGGTTGAAGAAGTAAATGCCGAACAAAAAAAGGCCTTGTTGCCTAAAATAATGCAGCATTATGGCAATATTGAAGGTAAAATAGTGGCTTTGTGGGGTTTGGCCTTTAAGCCGAATACCGACGATATTCGCGAGGCACCGGCGTTAGAAATGATAGAAGCATTAACCGAGTTGGGTGCCAAAGTGAGGGCTTACGATCCCGAAGCTATGGCCAATGTAAAAGCCATTATGGGCGATAAGGCTACTTTTTGTGATTCCTCGTATCATACGTTAGAAGGTGCCGACTTTTTAGTGATTGCTACTGAATGGCCCGAATTTAGGACACCCGATTTTAGCAAAATTCAGCTTTTAATGAAAGATAAAGTTATTTTTGACGGTAGAAATTTATTTGAATTAGACACCGTTAAAAAACACGGATTTACGTATTACAGTATTGGAAGAAGCGATATAAAATGAAAAAAGAACGCGTTTTAATAACCGGTGCTGCTGGTTTTCTAGGTTCGCATTTGTGCGATCGTTTTATCAAGGAAGGTTACCACGTTATCGGGATGGATAATCTCATAACCGGTGATTTGAGAAATATTGAACATCTTTTCCATCTTCCGGATTTTGAATTTTCACACCACGATGTGTCAAAATTTGTGCATGTACCAGGAGATTTAAAGTATATCCTCCATTTTGCCTCGCCTGCAAGTCCGATTGATTATCTCAAGATTCCTATTCAAACCCTAAAGGTGGGTTCTTTGGGAACGCATAATTTATTGGGATTGGCGATGGCTAAAGGAGCTCGAATTTTGGTTGCGAGCACAAGCGAAGTCTATGGAGATCCGACCGTACATCCTCAAACCGAAGATTATTGGGGCAATGTGAATCCCGTAGGTCCTCGCGGTGTTTACGACGAAGCCAAGCGTTTTCAAGAGGCAATTACGATGGGATACCATACCTATCACGGATTAGAAACCAGAATAGTACGTATCTTTAATACGTATGGACCTCGAATGCGTCTGAATGATGGACGTGTGCTGCCTGCATTTATGGGTCAAGCCCTAAGGGGTGAAGATTTAACGGTATTCGGTGATGGCAGCCAAACCCGTAGCTTTTGTTACGTGGATGATTTAGTGGAAGGCATATACCGTTTACTACTGAGCGATTGTTCCGATCCAGTAAATGTGGGAAATCCGATGGAAATAACCATTAAGCAATTTGCCGATGAGATTATTAAGTTAACGGGAACCGATCAAAAGGTGGTTTATAGGGCCTTGCCGATGGATGACCCCAAACAACGTCAGCCGAATATAGAAAAAGCCCGCAGCATTTTAGGTTGGGAGCCTCGCTACACGCGGGAAGAAGGCCTAAAAATAACTTGGGAATACTTCAAAAGTTTACCGAAGGAACGTCTTTACGAAGAGGCGCACCACAGAGATTTTAAAGGTTAAACAGTTTTTAAAGCCAACTGTCCACAAGCCGCGTCAATATCTTTGCCGCGGCTTCTTCGTATATTAACGATTAGCTTCTGTTTTGAAAGTCCTTCAGAAAAGGCTTCCAGACGGCTTGTTGGTTGATAGCTCGCGGTTGAAATGGGATTGTATTCGATTAAATTTATTTTACACGGGAATTTTCTTGCGAAAATAGCCAGGGCTTTTTCAGCTTCGATTGTGTCATTAACACCGGCAATAACGGCGTATTCTAAGGTGGGGCGGATGCCTGTTTTTTCGTACCAATAAGATAGGGCTTCGGACAAATCCTCTAAAGGATTGGAATCGTTAATAGGCATGATTTCCGAACGTTTACTATTGGTTGCAGCGTGTAAGCTTAAGGCCAAATGTGTTTTAACGCCGTCATCAGCCAATTTGTAAATCATTTTGGTGATGCCAGCGGTCGACAACGTGATACGGCTTGGGCTCATGGCCATGCCGTCTGCAGCGGTGATGCGGTCAACACTTTTGAGCACTTCTTGATAATTCAACAGGGGTTCGCCCATTCCCATATACACGATATTATCGAGTTTTTGGTCGAAGTGTTTCAATGACAGTTCGTTAATGAGTACCACTTGGTCGACCATCTCATAGGCTTTGAGGTTGCGTTCGCGTTTCATGGAACCGGTGGCGCAAAATTTACAATCCAGGCTACAGCCCACTTGGCTGCTGATACAGGCGGTGGTGCGTGTTTTGGTGGGTATGAGTACGCCTTCTACTTTGTAATTATCGGATAGTTGAAATACCACTTTTATGGTCCCGTCTGTTGAATATTGGGCCGTCAAAATTTGTGTCTGGGCAAAGACAAAAATGTCGGAAAGCTTTTTACGGAGCTCGTGCGACAGGTTGCTCATTTCATCAAATGAACGGGCATGTTTTTGCCAAAGCCATTGCCAAATTTGTTTGGCCCGAAAGGCAGGCTCACCAGACTCGGTGAGTTTTGCGGTGATTTCTGCGAGACTTAGTTCACGGATATCCATTGAATCGATAAAAGGGTGGTTATAGAGTTTTTTTTTGGGGGAAGTCGTGAACGGCTTCCCCCAAAAAGACAAGGGTTTATTTTTTGCGGAAGTAGATGCTTATGGGTACCCCATTAAAGTCAAATTCATCGCGTAATTTATTTTCTAGGAAGCGGGTATAGCTTTCGGCAACATATTGGGGCAGGTTGCAATAGAAAGCGAAGGCCATACGTTTACTCGGAAGTTGACTAACAAATTTTATTTTAACGAATTTTCCTTTTTTACTTGGTGGCGGTGTATTCTCCATAATTGGGAGCAAATAATCGTTGAGCTTGCGCGTGGGTATGCGGTTGCTCAAAGATTCATGTACCTTACTGATGGTTTCAACCGCTTGAAAGATACGTTGCTTATTGAGGGCAGAAATATAGAGGACGGGAACATCGGTAAAGGGAGCGGTACGATTTTCAATATGGGCCGAGAATTCTTTGGCGGTATTGGTTTCCTTTTCGAGAAGGTCCCACTTGTTAACAAGGATTACAACGCCTTTTCCAAGTCGGTGCGCCATCCAAAATAGGTTAATATCTTGTGATTCCATACCTTGTGTGGCATCGAGCACAATAACCACGACATCGGCATTTTCGAGGGCGCGGAGGGAACGCATAACGGAGTAAAATTCAATATTTTCATGAACTTTACTTTTCTTACGAACGCCGGCGGTATCGATAAGGATCATTTCTTTACCGAATGAGTTATAATAGGTATCAATACTATCGCGGGTGGTACCGGCGATTTCAGTAACAATATTTCGTTCTTTACCTAGAAGGGCATTGATGAGGGAACTTTTACCCACGTTAGGTCGGCCTACAATGGCAACGCGAGGCAGATCGGGTCTGTCGTTAACGGGTTCTTGAACTTCTTTAAGATATTCGGCAACTTTATCGAGTAGCTCCCCTGTACCTGAGCCATTAGCGGAAGAAACTTCAAAAAGTTCTTCAAATCCGAGGGCGTAGAAAGATGGTGCTTGAAGACGTAGGTTATCGTTGTCAACTTTATTAACGCACAAAACGACTTGTTTTTTGGAGCGGTGCAGCAGGCTGGCAAATTCTTCATCGAGGGGATGAATATCGGCGATGACATCAACCATGAAAATGAGCACAGTGGCTTCTTCGATGGCAATATGGACTTGTTCGCGAATGGCGGCTTCAAATTGGTCTTCGGAGTGTGGCACAAATCCACCGGTATCGATAACGGTAAATTCAACGCCATTCCAGTCGCTGCGGCCATAATGGCGGTCGCGCGTTACACCGCTGAAATCATCAACGATGGCTTTACGTTCACCGGTTAGGCGGTTGAACAGGGTACTTTTTCCAACGTTGGGTCTACCAACGATGGCTACAATGCGACTCATCCTGCAAAGATAACCACAAAGTGGGTAAAACGGGGATAAAGCAAAGATGTATACGAATATAGGAGGCTATCAATGAACTTTAGGAGCTTTTGACCTTAATTTTACCATTTTTATGTACTATTTTTGGACTTCTTGGAAGTCGTAGACACAAAAATAATCGTCATTATAGGTGCAGGACCCGCTGGATTAACGGCGGGTCTTCACGTTTTAGATCTTTCTAAATCGAGCTATCGGATATTAATTTTAGAAGCGGGTCACGATTTGGGCGGACTTTCTCGGACCCATAATTATAAAGGGAATCGTATGGATATCGGTGGGCATAGATTCTTTTCTAAGTCGGATCGGGTAATGAAATGGTGGCAAGACATCATGCCCATTGATCACGATTTGCATTCCACTGCGGCCCTTGAGATTTCATATCAAGGCAAAAAACGGGATGTTACTTTAATTAACCAAGACACACCGGAACAACAAGCGGCCCGCGAACAGGGCGCCGTAATGTTAATCCGTAATCGGTTATCGCGCATCTATTATTTAAGGCATTTCTTTAGCTATCCCATAACTCTGAGCGTCGAAACCATCCGATTATTAGGCCCTATTCGATTGTTTAAGATTGGGACATCCTATATAAAAGTACGTTTATTTCCCATTAAAGAGGAAAAATCCTTAGCCGATTTTCTTATTAATCGCTTTGGTAAAACCTTGTATCAAACCTTTTTTAAAGATTACACTGAAAAAGTTTGGGGTGTACCTTGCGAAGAAATAAGTGCCGAATGGGGCGCACAACGCATAAAAGGATTGAGTATTACCAAAGCCATACTACACGCACTGAAATCCAAACGTAAAAGTGCAGGTATTTCTCAAAAAACGACTGAAACCAGTTTGATTGAACGATTTATGTATCCGCGCTTAGGACCGGGTCAGATGTGGGAACTTGTTGCTGATAAAATTAAGGCAGCCGGGGGTACCTTTCAATTTGGTGTGCAGGTACTAGGTCTCGAAATTAGCAATCAAAAAGTCACTTCGGTTCGTTTGAAGCGTGCGGATGGAAGCGAAGAATCAGTAGAGGCGGATTATGTAATTAGCTCGATGCCTATAAAAGACTTGGTAAACGGCGTGAGGCCGCTTCCCCCTGAAAAAGTGGTTGAAGTAGCGAATGGATTGGTGTATCGTGATTTTATAACGGTGGGTTTATTGATTAAAAAATTCAAGGGAAATGCGGTTCTTGAGGACAACTGGATATATATCCAAGAGCGAGATGTGAAAATTGGCAGGCTTCAAATATTCAATAATTGGAGTCCAGATTTAGTAGAAAACAGTCAAAACATATGGTTGGGATTGGAATATTTCTGTCAGGAGAACGACGATTTATGGAATTTATCGGAAACGGAGTTTTTTGAATTTGCGGTTCAAGAGATGATTAAGTTAGATTTGATAACGCGAGAGGATGTTTTAGATGGAACCGTGCTCAAAGTACCCAAAACCTATCCGGCATATTTTGGTTCTTATGATAAGTTTGATGTAATCACGGATTACTTAAATGGGATACAAAACTTATTTCCCATTGGAAGGAATGGTATGCACCGGTATAACAATCAAGATCATAGCATGCTTACGGGAATGATGGCGGCAGAAAATATTGTAAACGGGATCACGGATAAAACGGAAATGTGGAAAATCAACACCGAAATGGAATACCACGAGGAAAAATAAGCGGTTATGGTGATATCGATGATCGTGGCTACGGGCCGAAACAATGAAATCGGTCGCAACAACGAGTTGTTGTGGCATTTACCAGACGATTTTCGGTGGTTTGTAAAGCAAACCAAGCTTAAAACTATTGTAATGGGTCGGAATACAATGGATAGCTTAGGAAAGCCATTGAAAAATCGTCGGAATATTGTGTTGAGTTCTAGGAATACAGATATTATTGAGGGCTTTGAACATTTCACCAACCTCGAGTCTGTTTTTAGTGCTTTGCCAGAACATGAAGAAGAGTTGATGATCATTGGAGGCGCGCAGTTATATAGTTATGCTCTGAAATTTGCCGACAGGTTGTATATTACCCGAGTAAATGCGGCATTCGATGACGCCGATACTTTCTTTCCCGTTTTAGATTCAGCCCAATGGGAATTAACTTTTAAAGAGGTGCATGAAATAGATGAAACCCATCAATATGGATTTGAATTTCAAATTTTAGAGCGTCGGAAATAGGACAAGATTTTTAGTTTAAGAAGTAATAACCCCAAAAGCCGTTTCGTCTAGAAACGGCTTTTTTATTTGCAGAATTCGCAATTATTGAGTTGGCGTAAGCGCGTTTTAATCAATACCTTTGAAAAAGCGTGCCATCGACGGTGCGGCTAAGTGAAATTATGAAAATTGGCATTTTTGCAAAATCAGTTCTTGACCCCAAACACAGGGATGCGCTTATAAATTTGGTTGCTGTTTTGGTTGGCAGGGGACACGAAATATGGTGTCCACCTAGTTTAGAGGATTTTATACGTATGAATTTTTCACACGTTGCGCCTCAGGTTTTTGATCGTTTTACCTTGAAGTACAAACCGGTAGATGTGCTGTGCAGCGTGGGAGGTGATGGGACTATTTTGAGTACACTTCCTTTGGTTAATGACAGCAATATTCCAGTGTTCCCAATAAATACGGGTCGACTTGGTTTTTTGGCGGGAATTCCTTCAGATCAGTTAGAAAATGCCGTATCTGAACTAGAAAAGGGCCATTATACCGTTGAAGCGCGGTCTTTATTGCATCTTGAATCGAGCGAAAAAATCTTTGATTTTGAATACGCCTTGAATGATTTCGTAATTCACAAGAAAGAAACCTCCAGTATGATTGTGGTGCATGCGTATTTGAATGGGGAGTTCTTAAATAGTTATTGGAGCGATGGATTGATTATATCAACACCAACGGGTTCTACGGGATATTCGCTAAGTTGTGGCGGTCCTATTATATTTCCCAAATCAGACAGTTTTGTAATTACACCGATAGCACCACATAACTTAAATGTACGTCCGGTTGTGATTAGCGATAGCACGGTTATTTCATTTGAAATTGAGGGTAGGGCTAGCAGTTATTTGGCAAGTATGGATTCGCGAAGCGAGAGTATTACTAACGAGGTTTCTATGGCCGTTAAAAAAGCCAATTTCCATTTGAATTTAATTCGTTTGAATGAAATTAATTTTATGGATACGTTGCGCAGTAAATTGAATTGGGGATTTGATAAACGTTCGGAACACGAATAATATGGGGAGAAGATTTAGGATTTTCACTTTTTTGATTTGTTTTGGTTCCGTTTTAAACGCCCAAATCCCTAATATGAATAGTTCTGACCGTTTGGATGTTGCGACTTGGAACTTGGAATGGTTTGGCAGCACTTCTAATGGACCTACCGATAATGAAAGGCAATTACAATATGCCACAGATTTAATCAATACATTGAATTTAGATATTATAGCATTACAAGAGGTTAGCGATGTGGCTTATTGGAATCGCTTGCTGTTAAATTGTCCCAATTATACAGGCGTACTGAGTACCTGGTCACAGACGCAGAAGACGGCCATCCTGTTTAAGAAAACAGAGTTTGAATTTTTATATCAAAAGCACGTTTTAGCTAATTTTGATTACGATTTTGGCAGTGGTCGTTTGCCTTTAGAGGTCGGATTGATTCCCAAGAATGCAAAGTGGGCTGCCGACGATACGTTGCGGATATGGGTATTGCACATGAAGGCAAATACGGGCTCGAGTTCCCAAAAAGTATTGGCTTATAACAGACGTTATAATGCGGGGGTGGCATTAAAGATGTACATCGATAAATTAGGAACCGCTAATAAAGGACTGGTAATGGGCGATTGGAACGATGATTTTGATCAGAGTATTTTAAGTGGATATGCAACACCGTATCAAAATTGGATGAAGGATACACAGTATGCGATTACGAGTTATCCCTTAAGCCTTGCCAAAGAAAGATCTACGGTTGGATATTCCGATATGATTGATCACATTGCCTGTACCCCAGGAATGAAATCACATTGGGTACGCGATTCCAGTTCCATTTTATATGCCGATAAGTGGATTAGTAATTATGGAAACGTGGTAAGTGATCATTTTCCAGTTTACAGTCGATTTTCTATGGAATCACTAGCTAAATCATTGAATTCCGAGGTAATAAAATCCTATTATTCGTTGGTATTAGTGGGTGAGGATTTATTATTTTCTGGGGAAGCAGAATTATCCGTAGCGCAACAGAATCAGGTATTGGTTTTCGATATGTTGGGTCGCTTGTATTCACAGACCTCAGGCAATCGTATTGCCAATGTTACACGCGACCAATGGTTTAGTTATGCAATTAAAGGTGCTTCTGGGGAAATTATTCGGACAGGTATGTTTTTTATTGATGGAACATCAGCGGTATTTTATCGTTGATGAAAACGATTCTATAACTTGGTTTGTTCATCTTTGCAGTAGACATCTATGTTTAAAAGTAAGGTAATCGGATTCTTAGTGTTTTTCATTCTTATAGATCTGTACACCTGGCAAGGGGTAAAGATGCTTATAAAAAACACCTCTGACCAAACCAAGCGTTGGGTAGCCGCTATTTATTGGGGATATTCGATTTCATTGGTATTGTTATTCGCGGTCATGAGAATTATACACATCCAAATGGAACCGGGAGTTATGCGCTTTATTGCTTCTTTGGTTTTTAGTATTTTCATTATAAAAATCATATGGATTCTGTTTTTAATTTTAGATGATGTAATACGCGTTTTTAAATGGTTTGCAAGAGATTTAAAAGACACGAAAACCGTAGGTTTTGAAAGCAATTCCAATCAAAGCGGGGTAAGCCGTTTGGCTTTTTTGAATTATTTGGGATTGGGTGCGGCAGCCGTATTCTTTTCTACCGCGTTATGGGGAGTGGTAAAAGGTGCGCATAATTACGTGGTGCGCAGGAGGAAATTAAACATACAGTTATTGCCTTCTGAGTTTGAGGGACTTAAAATTGTTCAAATATCAGATATTCATTGTGGAAGTTTTTGGGATCGCAAGGCAGTTGAGCGGGGAATTGATTTAATCAATGCTCAAAAAGCAGATTTGGTCTTTTTTACGGGAGATTTGGTTAACGATACGGCAACAGAGGCGCGCGGTTGGATTAGCGCTTTCAAAAAAATACAAGCGCCTTTAGGAGTCTTTTCGATTTTGGGCAATCACGATTACGGAGATTATGTTTCGTGGGAATCGGCGAAAGCCAAACAAGAGAATTTTGAATTGATGTTGCAAAATCATAAAGATCTGGGTTGGAACTTACTACTCGATGAAAGTCATATGGTAGAACGTAACGGCAAAAAACTCGGCATTATTGGGGTTCAAAACTGGAGTGAAAAAGGGAAATTTCCCAAATATGGCGATTTAGAGAAGGCCTATGCTCAAGCTGCTGGCGCAGATATCAAATTACTTCTAAGTCACGACCCCTCGCATTGGAGGGCTCAAGTTTTAGGCCATAAACCAGACATAAACGTTCAATTTTCGGGACATACGCACGGAATGCAATTTGGTATTGATACCCGTTTTTATCGGTGGAGCCCAATTAAATATTTATACAAAGAATGGATGGATTTGTATTCAGAAGGTACGCAATCTTTATATGTAAATCGGGGCTTCGGGTATTTAGGATATCCCGGAAGAATGGGTATTTACCCAGAAATTACGGTTTTTACTTTAACCAAAAGGGCTTAGTCTTTTTTAATGACTATGCCCTAACGAATTAAATTCAGTGGATTATCTTATTACGGTACCCTAGTCTTGGATATAAGATTTTGCTTTCGTAATAAATCGTTCTAAATCTGCACCTTGCAATAGATTTTTCTCCAATAAAGCGAGGTCGATATAGTGTTGCAATTGTTCCTTTTGTATATCCGCTTCTTTAGTAAGGATGTTTCCAGCAAGAATATTATTGGTGTTGACAATGATGGATTTCTTTTTACCCATTAGGTCGCCAAAAGGCATGGATTGACCCATTTTTGCGTATTCTTCCATCCTTCGTTCCCACTCGTTTTTGTGGATGCTTAAAAATTCTTGCTGTGGGGGAAGGCTTTCTAATTTTACGTCAAAGGCCATTTCATTGAGCAATGATTTAACAAGGGTTTCAAGACTTTCTTGCTGCTCCTTGTCGAGTACCGATTCTATGGATTCTTCTTTTTCGATAAGCTTGTTTACGGGGTCGCTATCCACACATTTGAAGCTTACTTTTTCGAATTTCCCTTCGGCAAATCCAGCAAAATGCACATCCAAGGCACCGTTTAATACAATGACTTCATAACCCGCATCTTTTACGGATTTTACACTCATGTACTGCGCGGTGGCATCGGTTGTATAAAGGATTACGGTATTGCCATTTTTATCGGTTTGGTTGATCTTACAATGTTCAATCCATTCCTCAATCGTATGGAATCCGCCTTCTGTGGTGGTAACCAAGCAATACTCTTTCATGCGTTCTGCGAATTTCTCGTCGGAAAGCATGCCATATTTTACAATTAAATCTAAGTATTCCCACTTGTTCTGGTAATCTTCACGATCGTTCTTGAAGATTTCAGTCAACTTATCGCTTACCTTTTTAGAAATGTGAGCCGTTATTTTCTTTACATTGGTATCACTCTGAAGGGCGCTGCGACTTACGTTCAATGGGATGTCTGGAGAATCAACCACGCCTTGTAGGAGTACTAGATACTCGGGCAATACGTCTTTTACATCTTCGGTTACAAATACTTGATTGCTGTAAAGTTGTACCCGATCCTTACGATTATCTAGCGCTTGTAAAACTTTGGGGAAATAGAGAACGCCTGTTAAACTAAAGGGATAATCGGTATTGATATGAATGTGAAACAAAGGCGCATCCTGCGACGGATACAGTTCTTCAAAGAACTTTTTGTAATCTTCTTGGTTCAGGTCCGATGGTTTTTTTGTCCATAAGGGTTCGGTATCGTTGATGGTTTCACCATCGAATTCAATCTTAATGGGCAGGAATCGGCAATACTTCCGCAACAATTCACGGATCTTCCACTTACTTAGATACGTTTCAGCATCTTCGTCGGTTAGGTGTAATATCACATCGGTACCGCGTTTCTTGCGCTTGCCTTTGTCGATACTGTACGACGTGCTGCCGTCGCATTCCCATTTTACTGGTTCGGTATCTTTTTTGTACGATTTACTAACAAGGGTTACTTGTTTGGCAACCATGAAAGCGGAATAAAACCCGAGTCCAAAATGACCAATCATTTGATCGGGGTCTTTGTCTTTCCATTCGTTTACAAATTCTGTAGCTCCCGAAAAGGCCAATTGGGTGATGTATTTTTCGACTTCTTCGTCGGTCATCCCTACGCCATAGTCTGAAATGGTAATGGTTTTTTTCTTTTCGTCAATGGAAATTTCTACTTTCAAATCGCCTACCTCATCGGCATATTCGCCAATACGGCTCAAGGTTTGAATTTTCTTAGAGGCATCAACGGCATTACTCACCAATTCGCGAATAAAAATTTCCTGATCTGTGTAGAGGAATTTTTTAATAATCGGGAAAATATTTTCCGATTGCACTGAAATTTGTCCGGTTCTCATATACCTCCAATACGCAAACCTTATTCCATTTGGCGGAAACTGCAAATCTGTCAGAAAGTTTTGCGAAATGCGCAATTTATGTCAGTGTTAGTGCAATTAATTGTAATTTAGAGGTGTGGCTTGGCAGAAGAAGGTACAGTTTGTAACGGTAACACAGGGTATGCAAAAACTAGAAAAGTTTTGTGCCTATCAGGAGCGCAGCCAAAAACAAGTGCATGAAAAATGTAGAAGTCTAGGTTTAACAGAGTCTGAAACCGGAGAGGTAATGATTCATTTATTACAAAATGATTTTTTTAGTGAATCTCGTTTTGCCCATGCCTATGTAAAGGGGAAAAGCAAAATAAAAACATGGGGCAGTGAGAAAATTAGACAAGGATTGAAACAAGCAGGCGTTTCCGATGTCTTAATTAGGGAAGCCCTTGAACAATTGCAAGAGGTTGATACGCAGCTGCATTTGGAAAAGTGGGCCGCCAAGAAGTTAAAGGTTATGAAATTCTCGGAGGATTCTATCTCCCAAATTTTGTCGGGTGACCTAGCATTGTCTTATGAAGACAAGCAAAAGGTAAAGCAATTTTTATTCGGGAAAGGCTATTCTGTAGATGCACAATTAGCGATGCTCGGTTTTTTGAAGAACTGATTGCAGTGGGTTGGTTTTTCTTGGCTTAATTAGCGTTGTCTCCACCATATTATTCTGTTTGTTTAGGCGTCTCTGTACCTTTTGGTTAACAAGGGGTTCGTATATGCTGAGGCGCTTCCCAAAATTACAATGGCGATTAATGGAATTTTTATTACGATTTAATTTCTTAATTATTTTTGGTTACAAACTCTTTCATCGTTCCTTTGATGGTAATTGGGATGTTTACGGTTACCATTTCCATGTTTCCGGAGAGTTCTAAATTTTCTTCGTTATAGGTGACTAAATAATCGGATAGTTGGACCTTCATGACACCTGATGATGTTCCCTCAACGCGTTGGTGGATGTCATATTCGTTCATGTTGTAATTTTGATCGAGAACGATGCGCGAGTGGGTACTAAAAATAGCTTCCTCGAAATTCAGGCTCGTTAGGATGAACGTTTTTTGGAAGGTGTATGGATTTCCCTCGTGAGAAATAGTGAAGGAATCATTCAGAAACAGTTCTTTATCGTGTTTGAAATATACCATGATGTTGAGGCCTGTTTGCGCATT
>CAMBBZ010000024.1 GCA_945863965.1 Chitinophaga pinensis
AATTAACTTGGGTGGCTTGTTATTCCTTACCTTTCTTTCAAAGAACTTTATCAATTTCGTCGCCTCTTCACGATTTGAACGATGATTTCACTTTTTTCAATCTTCCCATTCTTGCGAACCGGGCTGCAAAGATAATGATTTATTCCATCTTTGCAACTTTTAATTTGAGAAATATTTTTAGATGCTTGCCCAAACTCCTGCAATTTTACTTGCCTTTTGTTTAAGCTTTTCTCTGTCTCAGAACGGGATTGCAAAGGTAAGATTATTTTTTACACTTGCAAACAAATTCAAGAAAATATTTCCTTAAGCTTTCTAGGTCTCTAGTCTCAGTTTTAATCCGTCTTGCGACTTCTCTCAACCCTAAACTCTCAACTCTAAATTTCTTAATTCTCTATCTCAGAACGGGAGTGCAAAAATAGATATAGATTTCATAATAGCACTACCCCATCCCCGAAAAAGACAAACAACGAGACTCCTAATGTTTCGCCTTAACTGACATACATGCAGTTAGGGCTCAGAAAAAAAATGCACTTTTTGACTCCTCCCGCCCAATTCCCCCTCAAAAACAACTAAAAACAAGCCTTTTACGTCCTCAAAACTCATTTCATTACGCCCAGACTCTACCGGAACCTCTTTGCAATTACGACCCAATTGATCATAAAATGTAACCGTTCCGCGCGTTTGAGACTGTATCCACACCCGTGAACCAGATGGATTGGGGTCTATCTGAAATACATCTAAACCCCCGACAGCGGTAATATTATTAAAACTACTGTCGTTTTGAACACACCAATCTGACATCTGTTTTTGCAACTGTTCGGCATTGATACGACCTCCCCAAGCTGTTTTTGTTTTTAAAGAGGCTGATTTAGTTACCGAAGACTTCATCCAAGAACGCCATAATGCAATTGCACGATCAGGCTGCTCTATCTTTAATTTAAGATACGCGGTACAGGACATGCTCTCTATTAATGCCGATATGCCCGCTACTATTGGCGAAGCAAAGGAAGTTCCCGTTTCTGAAGCGTAAGGTTTCAGCCCATTAAATGATACAGGCACCGTCGTATATATATTAACCCCTGGTGCGGCAATATCTACAAACGAATCGGAAAATCCACTCGAATAATGCTGATCGTTTATCGTACTTGCATTCACAGATATCAAATACCGACTCTCACACAACGTAGGGATATCTCCATTTACCCCCACATCTATATTGCGATTGGTTGTGGCATTGTAAGACCAAATTCCCACAGAACCCAAAGAATCAAACAACGCACACCAAATTTCAGCATCCGAAGGAAACGCATTATCAATTCCCAACGACATATTCAAAGCCACTATGTTGATTCCCTGCAATTTATTCGACGTTAAAAACAACTGCTTTTGCTTAAATGCATATACCATTCCCCGTAATACAGCCGCTTCTACATTCAACAAGTTATCGGGATAACAATTAATAGGCAATATTTTAACGTGCCAATTCACACCCGATACCCCCACGTTGTTATTCCCTTTTGCGCCCATAACGCCGGCCACGTTGGTACCATGACCGTCAAGAACAGAAACTGAACTGAACACAGCGGGCGATTGCTCGCCTGAATTCCATCCTTGATAATCATCTATGTATCCATTGGCATCGTCATCGACCCCGTTCCACGGAATTTCTTGTCGATTGATAAATAAGTTTCCCTTTAAATCGGGATGACTGGTATCTGCCCCATCATCGATATAGGCAATAACTAAGGTATCGCCTTGCCCGTTCACGCCATTCTTTTGATAATTCCAAACCGACTCCAATCCTATATGACTCAAATAGGGTTGATTTCCATAAAAAGCATCATTGGGGGAAATCCTTTTGGTAACGGTTCTATTCCAATGGCATATTTTTACTTCTTTCAAGGTTTCCCAGTACTGATCTGTCTGATAATGCAAGGCTACTTGCGCCTCTTGATCTGAAGTTATTTCCCATAAACCCATGGAAGGTAAAATTGATACCGCCTTTTCATGCGCACGCAGCAGTCTACCTATATCAACTTGGCTGTTGTGAAACCAAACAAGCTTGCTTAAAGGCGCATTTTGTGCGTTCAACCCACTACCCCATACCAAAAACCATAACGCGAATACCCGATAGCTCATTTTCAAAAATAAGAAAAGCCCTGCAAAACAGGGCTTTTCTTATTTTTATATGTCAATAAATCTTATTTCTTGTTTTGCATTCTTGCTTCGCGCGCACGTAGCTTCACCAAGTAATCATCGATACGGGCTTTCACATCAATAATAACGGCATCATCAGGATTCACTTCAAGTACTTTTCCGTAATAATAACTGGTCTTCACAAAATCTTTATTTTTTTGTGCAAAAAAGGCCAAGTTGCGATAGGCATTTTCAATATCCTTTTTGAACTTTTCTTGCTGTTCTTCATTTAAACGCGAAATCCATTTTTCATAGGCTTGCGTTACCCTTCCACTGCTATCAGTTGGATCTAACAAAGCGGTAGTGGTTGCAATCAAATAATATCCAGAGATATAATTGGAGTCCTGACCCACTATTTCTTGGTACACAGCCAAGGCTTCTTGATTGCGGTCCATAAAACTCAAAGAACGCGCTTCGTAAAATAAATCCACCAAATTCAATGTATCACCATTTTTACGTCGCTTTAACTCTAAAGTCTTATAGGCGTTGTTATAGGCATCATACTTTGATTTATCAATTCTGATCTTTTCGGTTTGTCCTTCTATAGTAGAATCATTTTTAGGCAGGGAAGCACTCAACTTTTGCGCCTCTTTTCCCACTTCATAGTACATGTCTTTAACGGCATCATACATGGTATAGGTAGCCCGCATGGTATCGGATAATACTTTGTCAAATAATTTCCAGGCAGACTCGTACTGCTTACTTCTGAACAATAAGTTGGCTTTAAAATACATTTCCCGATTCATTAAAGAACGGTTTTGCGGAGCCACGTATTCTTTTTCATACAAATCGAAGAACTTCAATCCTTCATTAATTTCCGACAAATTGGCGTCTTTCTTACCCACATAGGCGTAGGCAATAACCCCATAAATATTAGGCACTTTGTTTTCGACCAAAAGCGCTTTGCCTTCAAAAATCGCTTTATCAAATTCACTATTCAGATAAAGAGCTTCTACATAACGCACCCGAGCGCTAAGATTGTTATTACGTTTCAAGTACTCCTGAAAATAGAATATCGAACTGTCGCGTTCTTTTAACAGATTGTATACTTCTGCAAGTTGACGGTAAGCGGGTGCGAAATTGACGTCTTTGGAAAGCGCTTGTTGTATGCGTTCTTTTGAAAGTTCGTAATTCTTAGCACTTCTGTAAACAGTTGCTTCGCGCAACAAGGGTCTTGGATCGTTCGGTTCTTGGTATCCAGAAACAATAAATTGCTGCACAGAGAGGGATAAATCGGTTTTATCCATCAGCATTAGCGCATCACCGAGTAGTAACTTACTTTCAAAGTCGTCTGTAGCCAAAACCAAATAATCTTTGGCTTTTTTCGCAAATTCAATTATCTGAAGAGGACTTGCATAGGGTTGGTTGAGGTAGGCCGAAGCAATTTCTTTATTAATTTCACCGCGTCGCTTCTTTTTCACATCTTGGGCTTGTTGGAAATAATTTTCTGCCATTTTTTCATCCCCTTGTCGCAAGGATATAAATCCTTTTCCCACGAGAATCATACGACACTTGGGCGCATTGATACCGCCTTGTTCTATCAAATTAACTGCTGCCAATGAATCTCCCTTGGCGAACAGGTTCATGGCCGCGTAGTAGTAGTTAGGACCTTCTTTGGGTTTTTTAGCAATAAGTGCTTTGAATTCACCATCTGCATCTTCATATTGCTCGTTACGGGCATAAACTTGCGCCTTGTTTAAGGTTTGAGCCGATAGCATAGAGGCTAAGGAACTCACAAGAACCAATGCACTTATTATATATTTTTTCATTTTGCTTGCAAAAAAACTAATTTAATGTTAAACCATTGTTAAGAAGGGCATAAATCACTGAAATTATTCGATTATTCTTTCGTTAATGCCATAAAAACTTGAAAAGTAAATCAAAATGTATCTCCGTGACCAAAATCTGACTTTAGTTTATGTCGATTTGAATTTTACGACCTTGGTAATTCGCTGGTAAAAGTCCTGACTTCTGTAAGAGTGCTTGTCCTGCCTGACTATTTGCATAAATTACAAATCCTTTTACCAAACCCGGATACCCTTGCGTTTCGTAACTAACAAGAGGCTGGATAATTGGATATTGTTTGGCACTAATTTGAGAGTGGAACGGCAAATGGAAATCCCCTCTTTCATTTTGTACGGGTAAAATGCGGACCAGACGTTGCAAAGCCATTGATAAAGAATCGCGTTTATCCGCTATGGCATTCAATGAAACTACGCCTATCGCGTTGGAATGCGTAGCCACATATTCAATAATGTCTTTATCGGTGGGAAATATTTCACGCCGGATTTTACCATAAGGGTGTTTCCGTTGCTTCACGGTGTCCGCTACAATGCGGTTTATGTAACGTTGTATGGCTTGTTCTTCAGAGCAATTGCGACTTCGAACGGCGATAGACTTGATTTGATCCGTATTCCATGTCGCAACATCTTGAAACGATATCTGGCGGATTTCTGAATTCTTGGAGGCTACAAATACGGGCGACGTGGAGCCCATGACTATTTCATTAACGGTGGCATTTTTTTTGTCGGCCAACCAATTCTGCTCTTCCATACTAAAGGTATCATGAATAAAAATACCTTGAAGCGAGTCGGTAAGCAATAGCGCAATCAAGGTTTCTTTTTCTTCAAAAACAGGCGATATAGAGGCCTTGGGGTATTGTGAGTGGAAGATATACAACCATTGGCTTACTAAAAAGCTATCTCCCGGTTCAAAGCCAATTCGAATTTGACCGGCGGTTGGCACATCATTGGCTTTTCCTTCAAAACTAATATCGCTGCACGCAGACAAAACCGTCAATATAAGCGCAATCAAAAAAAACGCCGCGCGATTTGGGTTACGCATTTTTTTGCTTTTTGAATAATAGATAGGCGTTGATTAATTTGAATCCCCCCCACAGCATAATAACACCGGGTAAATACTTTTGTATCCCACTTGTTGGGTTATTAGAAAGTGCTTCAGGGGAATTCCACAAAAAAAACAATCCGATGCCTAAAAACACGAGTCCCGTAAATGCGTGGTACTTGTAATTGGTTTTCATGCTACAAAAATAAAAAAGGCCGGTGTGAAACCGGCCTTTTTCCTAAAATAAAATAACTAAGGCTATTAACGAGCAATCATCATTGATTTTGTTTCGCTGCGACCGCCAGAGATTACAGAATAGGTATAGATACCAGTTGGTAGCGACTCTCCATTAATTTCTAACATGTGGTTTCCACGTAAAAGTCCTTTATTTTGAGTACGTTGAACCAAGGCACCAACGGTATTTCTCACTTCAAGGATTACATCACCAGGCTCAGACAAATAAATGGCTACATTGGTAGCACTTCCAAATGGATTGGGATAGTTTTGACCTACTACAAAAACGTTACCCGTGCCAATTTTTTCGTTGTTCACTCCGTACATATGTCCAATTTCTCCAGTAAGAATTGAATTAACTGGGATAGCACTGTAATAAATGGTATTCAGCACCACCTCGTGATTGGCCACGATGGTAGAATTGTTTTGTAGGTTGGTACCTGGGATTTCATCTTGTTGCCACATTACGTGCACGAACTCATCAACTTCTCTTGCCACACAGGCGAAATCGTCTTCCTTCTGAATAAATTGCGTAATATTTTGGGTGTTTTCCCATGACGTACCTCCATCGGTAGAGTGTACGATACCGATATCACGGAAGTTGGCACTTAGGAAAGATTCGTCGCCTTCCATGGGAATTGAGAATGTAACGTATATTCTGTTGTTGGCATCGATGGCCGCACTTGGTTGACGGAGAATTGATGTATTGCCCAAACGCGCGACAGTTGCCGAACCCACGGGCACATTGCCTTCCGTCAAAGCTTGCGTATTGGCGGCCAAAACTCTATTCATTCCATCGCCATCGCGGTCAAAAGAATTGCCACTGGCAATTAACATATTTCGACCAGAAGCCATAGTATCGTTCCAATAAACCAACCCTTGGTAACCAGGAAAGAAGCTGTAGGACTCGTCTGTGGTATCGTCGTCTAAAACGCGGGTTAAACCCCAAAACGCATGTACTTTACCGTCGTTATCAATTAAAACATCAACCGTTCCATCGGATGTGAAAGGGGTGTCAATCATAAACTTTTTACCAGTAAAAGGCGCATATGGGAAGCTATCGGCTAGGTAACGTTTCCAAGTTTCTCCGGCATCGCTACTTTTCCAAACGATTACCCCAGAAAGGGCCGCAGAGGTGGCAATAGCCACATTCTTTCCACGCACTTGAATGGCATAATTATCGGCAGATCCAGCATTAAACAAAGTCGAATCATAACCAGGTAGCACCACATGTTGCTTGTCCCAAGTGGCACCGGCATTTAGGGTACGGCTATATACCATGGGACCACGAACCCCATTGATCAACGGAGGACGCGAATCACCAGGCGCTGATGAATCTGTGTATGCACAAATTAAATGGATTGTATCACCGCTATTGTCGGCACGGGCCCAAATGGGTTTGTAAGGGGCTTGTGTAAGAACGTTAACGGTTTCTGAAGGGCGCGCACCAGGGGTGGTAGATTTAGTTAGGTAAAAACCACCGCTCGTAGCATCGTGTGCGATAATAAACGTATTACCATCGCTCAACACGCCTACACTTGGCCAACCGCTTCTTTGGGTTGCTTCCACTTTTTGCGCACTGGCTTGACTCCACGCTTTGGTTTGAGCATTAAACATGTTGTAACCTGCACCTCTACCTGGGAAACCTGCCGCGTCTGAAGAAGCGGTAGTCCATGTAGCGCTGATGTTACCATTAGGATGTTTCACCAAACGGTGGGGCATAGATGCATTCGATTGTAAATCGTAATACGTTTCACCCAAACGGATGAAGGCACTATGATCGGCGGCACGATTGCTTACCGCATTATTTTTATTTTTGGCACCATTACCCGTAAAAACCTGCTTGTCAGTTGGTAAGATACCCGTTTGGATTGTAGCTTTTTCAGGAGTTCCACAAATGGCTCCTTGAAATTTGTTAGCCGACTTATTCGCTTGACCGAAAGCCAATCCGGATGCGAACAATACAGCGGTAAGCACGTATATTTTTTTCATATTAATGTCCTTTACTGCGAATTAACTTAATACTGCGTTAAAAAGAAAATAAAACTGAAAAATAGCCGTTAAAAAACGTCACGTTTTACTTTTTTAGAATATTAACAACGGTTTCCACAAGCAAATCCCCGTCAGTGGCAGCCCCTCTATTAATTCCTTTAACACGCAAGTCTAAGTATTTCAATTGATTCATAACCCCTTCTAAATCGAGCAGGGAGTATGCATTTTTGGCACGCATGTACTCATCTACGAAGAACGGATTCACCCCCAATATTCGGGCTATTTCTGCTTTATCGGCTCCAACCATTCCATGCAACACCATGATATTACTGAAATATTTAGTCAAAACCACCACATTTCGTATCATCTCCCCTTTTTCCATGGTATTCCCCATTTGATGGGCAATTTGAATGGCTTTATTGAAATTGCGAATTCCTAGTGCCGATTGCAATTCAAATATGTTGTATTCTCGATTAAATCCAACATGCTCATCAATATGTCTAACTCGAATGTATTCGTCGTTTACGGTTGCGAAAATTTTCTCGAGTTCGTTATGGATTTTAGCCAAATCGGCCCCAATGAGATCTACGAGTCTGTTTATGGCATCGATATCGATTTTTCGACCTTTAGATTCTGCAAATACAGGCAACCAATCGCGCATTTGATAGTCGCGCAAGGGAGCAAATTCGGTAATTTTATGTTTAGCTGCGGCTTTGGCTAAGCGACTTCGCATATCCAATTTGCCCTTTCTCATGGCCAAAACCAAAATCGTAGACGTTAAGGGATTCTCGAAATACCCTGTAAGGGTTTCAATGTCTTTTAAATCCTGTGCGTCTTTAACCACCACCAATTGATAATCGCTCATCATTGGATAGCGCTTTGCTATGGAAACCAGCTCATTGCACGTTAGCTCTTTGCCGTATTGAATGTGTTGATTAAAACTCTTTGAAGATTCCGGCACCACATGATGTTCCAATAACTGCGTTACCCGATCTATAAAATATGTTTCTTCGCCAAAAAGAACATAGATAGAGGCAAAACGACCCGCAAGAATTTCTTTTTCGTACTGTTGAAAAAGTTCCGTTGCGCTTGCTTTTTTTGCCATGAGTTTGCTTATTTTCGTTGGGTTGCTTAGTTTGAATTTTCCTCCGTTTGATTTTTCGTCGCGTATGGATGAGCAAAAAAAACTCATTTTTGATAGAGTGCGAAAAAAATTTATCCCCCTAACCCCCGAGGAATGGGTCCGTCAACACTGTATCGACTTCTTGATTGACTATTATAACCTATCTCCTAACTTAATTGCAGTAGAGCGACAGATCAAAGTAAACGGCAAGCCTAAACGGTTTGATATTGTATCATTTAGCACTAAAGGGACCCCTCAAATTCTGATAGAATGCAAGGCACCAGATACCCCTATTTCCCAGAAAACCCTAACGCAAGCGGGTCTTTATCTAAGCAAAATAGACAGTGAATACATGTGGTTAACCAATGGCTTACAACATATTTGGATGTTGAAATCTAAAGGGGAATTTTCAGTAATTGAATTTCCTAAAACCATAGGTTAAGGAAGGGTAACTTCAAATTCGTTTCCCCCTTTTATGATTTTCACCACACGACTACAAGCCCCGGTTTGAAAGGGGTCAAAATCAATATTATAGCGGTCTGAAGTTTTAATTAATCGGGCTATGCCTTTGTGCGCATAATCGGTGCATCCAAATTCGTAGCGTATTTGCAAGGGTAAAAGAATTTCCCAATCCCAAATGACTTTCTCTAAACTCCAATTTCCTTTCCCCGTAAAGCTCACCAAATCGCCTAAAATACCGGGTGTTTGTGCTCCCAAAATATGATTGGTGGTTATGATACTATTGCAATTGTAATTTTTAGAACCCTTGGTATTTTTGGTTTCTAAATTGAGATTGGTCAAATTGTATTCGTATCCATCGGTTAATAAGCGTTCCATTGTCAAATTACCCGTGAGAGTATGCAAATCGCCGTTATTTAACGTTAAGATATAGGGTTGTTTATCATCGATTCGAACCAAATGCGAGCTACCAGCCTCTGTGTAATCTACATGAAAAATGACTTCAATACGCCCGATGCGTTTTTTGCGGTCAAAGGTGTTCGTTTGATTTCCCCCAAAAATAATTTCGAACACAATAGAATCGTCGTCGATAAAGGAACTATCGAGCAATTTAACTTGAGCCCCTATTTCTTTTCCCAGTGAATCGGCATTTAATTGAAACAAACCAGCGGAGAGCAATTTGGAACTACTGTGTTCGATGATTTCAATAAGGCTAATTGGGGTGTGAAGGGCTACTGCAAAATCAACGGCAACGTCAACATTATCAGTGGGTTCATCATAAATCCTTTCGCAGGAAGCACCCAAGCACAACAATCCGAAAATCAGAGCTAAGTACCCCAACGAACGGCTGCTATATTTATTTCTTGTTGACGACCCCATAATTAGTAAGACAAATATACGGTATACAACCCCCAAAAAATCAGAAAGAATATCGATCTAAAACTTTTAAAATAACGCCACAAGCATGCCGAATTTGTTCCATTTCAATGATTAACGGGGGCGCAATTCGGATGGCATTTTGATTGAATAAAAACCAATCGGTAAATATCCCTTCGGCAAGTAGGCGTTGATTGAACGCTATAATTTCAATGCGCGGGTCTAAATGACAGGCAAGCAGCAGTCCTTTTCCTTGAACGTGCACGATTAACGGATGTTGCAATAATTCGCGAAAGAGGCCTTCTTTTTCGGCAATTTGATAGCTATTTACTTGCTGGGAAAGAACTTTCAAGCTGGCCAAGCCGGCAGCACACGTAACCGGGTGTCCACCAAAAGTAGTGATATGACCCAGAATGGGTCGATCGGTGAAAAACCGCATGTGCTCAGGCGATGCGATGAGACAGGCCAAAGGCATGCCTCCACCCACAGCTTTACCAAGCACCAGCATATCGGGGATAACGCCGTAAGATTCAAAGGCGGCAAAAGTGCCGGTTCTAAAAACGCCCGTTTGAATTTCGTCGAAGATTAATAGTGTGCCGGTATTATCGCAATACGTTCGAAGGGCTTTTATGTACGCTTCATTGGCTACCCATGCACCCCGCTCTGCTTGAATGAGTTCTACAATTACAGCAGCCACGCCATTGGCAGGTAACTGTGCAATATCGACTAGGTCGTTTTGTTTGATATAATAGATGTTATTGAGCAGCGGTCGATAGCGTTGGGTAAAATAGGGGTCATTCATCAGCGAAAGCGGACCTTGTCCGCTGCCATGATAGGCCAAATCTTGAGCCACGAATGAAGCGCGGCCTGTTATGCGTTTAGCCAACTTCATAGCGGCATCTATGGCTTCGGAGCCGCTATTGACAAAATACACTGTTTTTAGAGGTTCTGGGAGTTGTTTCGCAAGCAATGCGCTAAACTGGGCAGGGGTATCGTGAATAACTTCCCCATAGACCATAATATGCATATGCTTATCGACTTGATCTTTGATGGCTTGAACAACACTGGGGTGTTGGTGTCCGAGACTGCTCACAGAAATTCCCGAGATAAGATCTAGGTATGAATTTCCCAATTCATCGAATAAGTAGATCCCTTCTGCCCGATCGATTTTTAGTGCAATAGGCGCCGGTGTTGTTTGGGCCATATGTTGGAAGAAAAGCGATTTTACGGAATTGTGCACGCGCAAAAATAGGCAAATACCGATGACTGCGCAGGGGAAGCGCATAAAAAAAGACCGTCGATAAGGACGATCTTTTTTTATTGATACAGTAAATTTTTATTTTACCTTCTCGCTTAATTCAGCACCTGGCTTGAAACGAACCACTTTTTTCTCAGCGATGTTAATTTCAGCACCAGTTTGAGGGTTTCTTCCTTTACGAGCGCTACGAACGCTGGTAGAGAAGGTACCGAAACCTACTAGAATAACTTTGTCGTTTGCTTTTAATGCATCTGTGGTAGCTTCGATGAAGCTGCTTAATGCGGATTGAGCTTGGGTCTTGGTGATACCAGCATCAGCTGACATCTTTCCGATTAAATCTGACTTGTTCATATTTTGGATATTTTGGTTTATTATAGGTTGGCTCAAAAATATGAAAGGTTTTGAGATTACCAAACTGACTACAAACTAATTGTGAAAACAATTTATTCACGTTAAACTAACAAATTATCACCTTAGATATGCGAAAACTAATCAAAGTATTGATTTACAGCCAATTGCAAAAAATCACTAGGGCTTGATTTATTCCAAATAATTTTTGATTTATGGTAGAAATCGGATCTGTTAGCGCTTAACTCTTGCAGTTTTTCACGAATTTGTATGAGGTTTTTCCCTTCAAAAAGTGGGCGATGTTGCGGATTGTCGTAAATTCTGGTTAGAATAGTGCCTAAATCTGTATTAATAAAAATGGTTAAACCCTGTTCTTGCATCCATTTCATATTATCGGAATGGGCAGCGGTACCACCACCACAGGCTATAATCAAGTGTGATTGGGACTCTGATAAGCGCAAGATTTGGGTCTCTTTAATTCGAAAAGCATCTTCACCGTAGAGGTTGAAGTACGCCCCTATTGACATATTTGATTCATCGATTATAGATTCATCGATATCCATGAATGCCCAATTCATTTTATTGGCAAGCCATCGACCGATGGTCGTTTTTCCTGAGGCAGGTAAGCCTACTAAAAATATTTTATTCATGTTTCAAACGGGGGTCAATCCAAACATACAACCTTTCCGTAAATTGATGTATGGCAAAAAACAAACATGCTGTTAATAAAACGGCTCCCATTACCACTGGAAAATCGCTTTGTTGCAAGGCTTCGATGCTTACTTTGCCCATTCCTTTCCATTGAAATATGTACTCAGTAAAGAAGGAACCGGCAAGTAAACTGCTGAACCACCCCCCTATAGCGGTGATGATTGGATTAAGGGCATTGGGGAACGCATGCCTCCATATGACCTTTTTTTCCGACACTCCCTTAGCGTGTGCAGTTTGTATGTAATCGTATTCTAAAATTTCAACCATCGTATTCCGCGTTAATTGAATAAATACGGCTAAAGGGCGAATACCGAGCGCTAGGGCCGGTAATATTAAATGCGAAAGTCTTAGAACCCTATGGGCTCCGTTATTTGTAATTTCTAACCAACTTCCGGTCATGGGTAATCCTGTGTATTGCCGAAATACAAATCCGAATAACCAAGAGAACAATAAGGCCGAAAAAAAAGAAGGCACAGAAATGCCTAACGTAGAGAAGGCCATTATACGCCTGTCAAAAGCTGTATTTCTGCGAGCTGCTGCCCAAACACCTAATGGAATTCCGATTATGAGGGCTACGAACATGGCCGCAAACGTTAACAGAATGGTTCCAATGAAAGCATCGCCTAGCAATTCGTTTACCGGCCGTTTGGTTTGAAACGACATACGTAAATAAGGCCATTTAATTCCTATGGCATAACCACCTACGGTAGTAAAAGTGCCTTTAACAAAAATGGGAATTTCATTTTGGGGATATACCGAAACAACACTGATATCATTCACATAAAGCAGCGCCTGTTTCCAAGTAGGCTTATCGAGTCCTAGGTCTTTCACAATGGCCTCGGTGGTAGCCTTATCGGTGCGCTGACCGCTCAGTATTTGCTCTGGTCCAGGTAGCGCTTGAAATAGAAAGAAAACGACAAGGATGAGTCCGAAGAGGATCGAAACGAAAAATCCAGTTTTTAAAATAATTCGACGCAGCACCTTTTAACGGGGATCTTTTGTAAGTTCTTGAATTATAGCCATATCTGGCAAATTACAGCCGCTGTATTTGGCCAAAACCTGACTTCCCTTCAACACATAAAGCGTGGGATTGTAACGGGCCATTGTCATGAGCATTTTTTGGTCGGCTGCATAGATTCCAAATGGTAATTGATATTGCTGTATAAAAGCTTTTGCGGGCTCTAAGGAGGCCGAGCTAAGTGCGTAAAATTTCCAATTTTGTTTCTGTGACCAATCGTATATGCGTTTGAGCGCGTCAAACCCTGATGTATCAGTTTGGCTTAAAAAAGGCATTACGTATAAGATTTGATACATTTTGGAATTTAACACCGTTTCCTTTAAATCTTCTCCGGTTTCTAAATTATAAATAGCGAAATCGTGGATGGGCGATTTGTACCCTTCTGCAATTACTTGCCTATCCTGTCGCACAAATACATATCCCTTTTGTGCAAAATCCGCATATTCAAGGGTACTCACTTTAACCGAATCCGTGCCTTTCTGCATCACAAAACGAATGACTATACTATCAGAGGCTCGTTCACCGGGCGGAATATGATTCATAATATATCGAATGTCGTTACCCTTTTTGTAAGGCAGGAAATCCCAAATTGGCAGATAGAAGTAACAAAAAAGACCAAATCCAAAAGTGCCCATAGCTAACAGGGCCATTATAATATGGGCTTTCGCACGTGCAAAAACAGGCCTGTTATGTTTCCAGCCAAGTATAAGAATCACCACTAAAATCGACAATACCACGTCTTTTCTAAACGATTGCCACGGTTTTAACTTTAAGAAATCACCAAAGCAGCCACAATCTGTGACTTTGTTGTAATAGGCACTATACGCGGTTAAAAAGGTAAAAAAACCAATCAGTAGCGCGGTAATCAAAACCGTCAATCGAATTTCATACCCTACGAGCAAAGCCAGTCCTAACCATACTTCCAACGCACAGAAGAATAAACTAAAATGGAGGGAGTACGTTTTACAGGACTTGAAGAATCCGCTCCAGAAACCCGGAGATTTTACCCATTGCTTAACTTCAAAATCAAGCTGGGTTTGAAACGTGTTTAGCGTTCGTTGATTGGAATCTAAAGAATAGGCTTTTTCGATGATTACCCCATTGGCGCCTTTGACAAAAAAATGGATTTGAGCGGGCAATTGCTTGTAGCGGCGCATGGAAATAGCTGTCCCTTCCAATCCGCCCCAATTTATATTTAAATCTCCGCCTTCAAGGGTATCTAACTTGCAATTCAGTCTAAGTTTTTTAACAAGATCCGACGCATACAAAGGGAACACTTGATTTACGACAGACTCGTAATCAAATTGCACAGTTACCTGCACGGAATCTTGTTTTTCGGCTACATCCTCCGCAAAAACATCAAAATACTCATCTAATTTAATGGCAAAACCTGCTGGATCATTGAGCTTTACAATTCCGGAGAATACGAAAAGTGCTCCGGTGAATAGTTTAACGAAGGTAAAAAGATATTTCATATAGGCTCTGATGATCGAATCAAAGCAAATATAGCATAGTTAATGATATCCTGATAGTTGGCATCGGCACCCTCACTGGCTTTGGTAACACCCAAATTGTCTTCAATTTGCTTGATTCTAGCTAACTTGACTAAAATCATATCGGTTAAACTACTAATACGCATTTCCCTCCAAACCTCTCCATAATCGCTGTTCTTTAGCATCATGAGTGCTTTGGTTTCGTTGATGGTATCGCTGTAGTATTGATTCAGGAGTTGCGAATTGGGTTCGTCTTGATCCGCAACTGGGAATCTCAGTTGAATAATCGCCATGAGGGAATAATTCACGATTCCCAAAAATTCACCCGTAATGCTGTCTCCCACATGGTTCTTGCCAGTAGACTCAATATTGCGAATTCGTTGGGCTTTTATAAGGATTTGATCGGTTAAACTACTCGGGCGGAATAGTCGCCACGAGGGACCGTAATCGTTATTTTTTTGTTGGAAAATATCCTGACATCGAGATACGATAGCATCATATTGTACAGAGGTAGACGACATGTGCGACAAAGTTATACAAGTTACTTGTTTTTTTTCTATTCCCAATGTATATTTCAGTTATGCAGACATTCGAAGATATTTTCAATTCCTTAAACCATGCGCAGCGTGATGCGGTTAATGCCCTCGAAGGTCCTGTTATGGTTATCGCGGGTCCCGGCACTGGAAAAACACAAATATTAGCGACTCGAATATTGAATCTGATACAAAACTCAGATACCAGGCCTGAGAATATTTTATGTTTGACGTTTACCGAGGCGGGAGCCACCGCCATGCGGCAGCGTTTGAGTATGTTCATGGGCACGGATTCATATCGGGTTAATATTTTTACCTTTCATGGTCTTTGCAATCGATTGATATCCGAACGCCCTGATTTGTATTCGCGTCGGGAGTTACGGGTTATCGATGAATTGGAACGGGTAGAAATATTGCAGTCACTTATGGAATCACTTCCTCATGATTCAGTTATCAAGGAATATGAATCTTACAATACCCATTTACATTGGAATTTAAGTCAAACATGGAATGCCATGCGGGAACTTCAGATATCCTTGAGCGAATTCAAGGCGTATATACAATCCTTGAAAGATCCTGAATTCTTTAAAGCCTGCTTCCCTAAATTGGTTTACAAACGTAAATCCGGAGATAATGTAGCGGGTGATATCAAACAAAAAGAATACAAACTTCTTTTTGAAAGTTGGGACAAACTCATAGCAGCGGCTGAATTATATCCAATTTATCAAGAAAAAAAAGCGGAGTTAGGCGTTTACGAATTTAGCGATATGATCGATTGGGTTCATGCCCGTTTGCGCGACGATGAAGATTATAAGCTTAGTGTACAAGAGCGTTTTCAATTTATTTTAGTGGATGAATTCCAAGATACCTCCTATCAACAAGGGGATATTTTGCGTTTACTAAGTGATTATTGGGGAGAGAACGCCAATGTTTTTGTGGTGGGCGACGACGATCAAAGTATTTATGCCTTTCAAGGAGCTCGGGTTGGCAATATGTTGGAATTCAAAAAACGATATGGCCAAAATCTTCAAACCGTTATACTCACCAATAATTATCGCAGTACACAAGCCATTTTAGATGCCTCGAACCAATTAATATCCAATAATACCTTACGATTGGTTAATACCGAAGTGGGATTAACAAAAGAACTCCTTAGTGCCGGCGCCAATACCCACTATCCTGCTGTTGCGCCACAAATTGATGCCTACACCAACGAATTCCATGAAATATTGGGTGTTACGCAAGAGATTCAATTGCGCATCGCAGAAGGCACCCCCGCGAATGAAATTGCCATACTGTATCCGAAACATCGTTTCGCCGATGATTTTATCGATTTATTTCGAGAGCGGGGCATTCCATTTGTTCTCAATCGAAAAATCAACATTCTTACAGAGCCTATTATTAATCTATTGCTCAACTGGTTAACCTATTTCGACCGTGAGTTAAAAGACCCTAATAGCGGTGAATTTTTACTTTATCCTTTGCTAGCAAGCGACTTGTATCAGTTCCGACCGATTGCGCTTAACCAGCTAAGTACCGATATACACCAAACGCGTTTGAATAAGCGTCAAAATGGCAATTATTCGCCATACTCTTGGCGGGAACATTTACACCATATTTCGAATAAAACGATTACCCCGGAATATCTAACCGAGACCGAAACAAGCAGTTTCAATACTTTATTTCACTTTATAGAAACCTGGATTAAAAATGCGGCCTCTACGAATGTCGGTGATTTTGTATCGCGTGTATTTTCAGAATTTGGGTTTTTAGCTTTGGCTACTAAAAATCCTGAAAGTCATTGGCTGCTCGACGTATTGCATACGTTCATGGGATATGTAAATCAACAAGGCGAGCGTTTTCCATTTTTAACCCTGAACGAATTAAACAATCAAATCGAAACCTTAAAGACGGCTAATATTGAAATTCCCCTAGAAAAAAGAATTGGAAATAGCCAAGGTGTTCAGATGTATACAGCGCATAGTTCGAAGGGATTAGAATTTGACTGTGTGTTTATGATTCGATGTTTGGAAAAAGAGTGGGACGATCCGTCTTCAACCTCCTATCCTTTTAAAATGCGTGAACTTTTAGAAGCTCACCGAGGCGCTATAGCCGGTACTGAAGAAATATCACAAGCTATGGAAGAGCGCAGACGCTTATTTTTTGTTGCGTTCACCCGAGCAAAAAAACGAGTCCACCTTTCTTATTTCAAGCAAAAACTCACGGAAAATAAAGATAGTTTAACACCCAGTCAATTTCTTGGAGAGCTTGATCCTGAGTATTTCCAGGGCAATCCCAAATGTAAAATCCTTTCCGAAACCGATTTAATTTGGGCCCAAACGCAAATATTAATGCGCAAGGGGAAGCCTATATTAGATGTTTCGGCAGAAGATTGGCTTGATGACCGCATACAACGATTTATGTTTTCACCGTCGTCTATTCAGAGTATTTTACAATGTGGGGTTTCCTTTTATTTCAATCACATCGTTCGCGTACCCTCGAGTCCAAGTGAATACTTATCATACGGTAACGCAATGCATGCGTGCATGCGGCAATTGGTAGATGTAAAACGGGAGGAGAAGCGTTGGTTGCGGCTAGAGGAATGGCAATTATACTTCGAATTCCAAATGAATCGCATGAAAGGCAGCTTTACTAAAAAGCAATTTGAATCGAGATTGGAACAAGGGAAACAAATTTTAGAAACCTTGCTGCCTACCAAACAGTCCGAATACGGGGATATGACCCAAACAAAAACGGAATTTGCCCTACAAACAGAAATTGAGGGGGTAGTGATAAAGGGAAGCATCGACAAATTAGTAATTGATGGCAACCGCGCTTGGGTCTCCGATTATAAGACGGGTAAAGTGGCCAATTTAAGGATCAAAAGCAAATTGAGTTCGACCTATAAACCAGGTAATATACCGGCTGATTATTGGTTGCAGGTGGGAATTTATGTATTAATGGTTAATGGGAATAAAGAGCTTGGCTTATTTTGCGATAAGGGATCGATAGAATCATTGTCCCAAAATGAATCCGGTAATTTTGAAACCATCGATATTTATTACAATACGCAACACGTTGAAATTATTAAGGAGATGATTCGCAATGCCCACTCACGGTTGCAAGAGCGCGATTTTTTGAGTGGTTGTGGAAAGGAAGCGTGTACCTGGTGTCAGTTTACCAAACAACAGGGTTGGGTGCGTTATTTACCAACGGGGGAATAGATTTAGAGCTGAAACGACAAATCGAGCTTACGGCAAGCTTTTTCACAACAAAGTTCTTCCGCACGCTTTCGGCTTCTATTGACTTCTGTAAACCAAATTTCGCCATCAACGCTAAGGGTAACAGCATGTTTTCCGTGTTTGGAATCTTCCTCCACTATTTGGTCCCATTGCAATTCTTTTTGGTTTTTTTGGGCCCATTTCATAAACACCGCTTTGTGACTTACGGTTGTTTTCATGAGTTTGTCCATATCCAAAAACTGTCCCATCAAACGGTGTCGTATGAACCAAGATACTCGTGAATAACCCCGATCTAAGTAAATGGCTCCGATCAAGGCTTCTAACGCATTGCCGCCGATACTTTTAACGGCTGTATGGTTTTTTTGCAACTCTGGTTTCATTTGAATAAAATTCACCAATCCCATTTTGTGCGCCAAATCGCTTAGCTGATCTCTATTAACAATCCGCGTTCGCATTTCGGTAAGAAAACCTTCATCGCGATGCGGAAAACGATTAAACAAAATTTCGGCTACGATAGCATCGAGAATAGCATCACCTAAAAACTCAAGTCGTTCGTTATTGGAGAACGCTATTTTGTTTAATTCGCGTGATTCACCTACCGAAGAGTGGGTAAATGCTTCTTGATAAATTTTAATTCGAATGGGACGCACTCCGGTAAGCCGATAAATCGACTTCCTAAGGTGTTTATGTGGAGATGAAAACAGCAATTGCCGTGGGATGCTATTCAGAATATTTCTTAAATATTACGGAAGCATTATGTCCGCCAAAACCGAATGTGTTACTCAAGGCAGCATTCACAATTCGTTTTTGTGCGTGGTGCAACGTCAAATTCAATTTAGAATCTATTTCTGGATCGGCCGTATGGTGATTGATGGTAGGGGGAACGATATCGTGTTTTACTGCCATCACGCAGGCAACGGCTTCGATAGCCCCTGCACCACCGAGCAAATGCCCAGTTTGAGATTTGGTTGAACTGATGTTAAGGTTGTAGATGTGATTGCTAAATACTTGGGTAATGGCTTTAATTTCGGCAATATCCCCAAGTGGCGTAGAGGTTCCGTGCACATTGATGTAATCAATATCTTCGGGATTCAGGTGGGCATCGTCTAATGCTTGAATCATTACATTTTTGGCCCCTAATCCTTCTGGATGTGGGGCGGTAAGATGATAGGCGTCGGCGGTCATTCCACCTCCAACGATTTCTGCATAGATTTTTGCACCGCGAGCTTTTGCGTGATCTAAATCTTCAAGAATTAGCGCCGCACCGCCTTCTCCCATAACGAAACCATCTCTTTCATTATCGAAAGGTCTGGACGCGGTAAGGTAGTCGTCGTTACGTTCGCTAAGGGCTCTCATGTTGCTGAAACCACCAACGGCAGGTTCATTAACACAAGCTTCAGAGCCACCCGTTACGATAGCGTCGGCTTTTCCTAAGCGTATTAAATTAAAGGCATCTATTAAGGCGTGGGTAGAGGAAGCGCAAGCCGAAACGGTTCCGTAATTGGGACCGCGTAGATTGTGCTTGATCGAAATATACCCTGCCGCGATGTCGATAATCATCTTAGGAATAAAGAAGGGCGAGAAGCGCGGAGCGCCACCGCCCTTGGTGTAGGAAACAACTTCATCGAAAAATGTGGACAAGCCACCAATTCCTGCACCCCAAATAACTCCGATTCTATCGGAATTAACGGATTGAGTTAGGAGACCACTATCCGCAATCGCTTCATCGGCACAAGCCATGGCGTAATGCGTAAAAGGATCCATTTTACGCGATTCTTTGCGATCCATAAAGTCAAGTGCATCGAATTTTTTGATTTCGCACGCAAACTTTACTTTATAGTTTTCGGCATCGAATCGAGTAATAAGGTTGGCACCGCTGGTACCTAATACCAGGGCATTCCAATAATCTCCTAATGTGTTACCAATGGGCGTTAACGCTCCCATGCCGGTAACAACAACCCTTTTGAGTTGCATAAATTACTTTTTGTTTTCTTCGATGTATTGAATCGCCATCCCAACTGTTTGGATTTTCTCAGCTTGATCGTCAGGAATGCTGATGTCGAATTCCTTTTCGAATTCCATGATTAATTCAACGGTATCCAAAGAGTCCGCACCCAAATCGTTGGTGAAGCTCGCCTCAGGAGTAACCTCCGATTCATCAACGCCCAACTTATCGACGATGATGGCTTGTACTTTTTCTGCAATTTCTGACATGATTTGTTTTATTTTTTGCGGTACAAAGAAACATTTTTTTCTTGAGATGCGAATGAAAATTTTATTTTTGTGTTCAAATTGTCTGCCAAACGCTATAAATCAAAAACCACATTGCACGGCAACGATTTCAACTACGTAGCCATCCATTGTCCTATGCCGCCCTATGAACTGGTGTGGCATATCTTTCGTGAGGCCAATATACAATTCCAATGTGAACCCAATTTGTTCCTGCCCAAACATAATGAGGACCAATCGCAACACATTTTGTATTTTTTTAAGGGAAATCAATCAATTCCCCGCACTTGGCTCCTGCAAAACCTTGGCAGTCAAGGCCTGCTCCTTCAAAGCAAACCCCTACCCGACTATTGCATAGTATGGGAAAATGACACAGAATTTTCGCCCACAGATTTTTGGATTTCCCTATTGAAAGACAAAGGCCTCGTTCAAATGGCGTACCTTTACCCGCAGGAACGCAGCACCAAAATAACGTGGTGTTTCGACCTCCCCCAATTACTATCGAACTAAGCACATGTATTCAGAGAATTTTAATAAAACAAAAATTGTTGCCACCGTTGGACCGGCCTGTTCATCACTTGAGCAATTAGAAAAGCTCATTCATGCCGGCGTGGATGTATTTCGGCTTAATTTCTCCCATGGAGCGCACGAAATTCATGCCGAGGTAGCTCGGAATATCCGGATTCTTAACGCAAAACTAGGTTGCCACATAGCTATTCTTCAAGATTTACAAGGCCCCAAGTTGCGCATTGGAAAAGTAGATGGCGTTATCAACTTAATCGCCGACAATACCATACGTGTAACCACCGTTCAGCAAATTTCTACCGCTGAGCTTCTGTCGGTTAGTTACGAACGATTGGCTCAAGAAGCCAAAGTAGGCGATCGGATTTTGTTAAACGATGGCAAATTAGAATTGCGCATTACTGAAATACTGAGCAAAACCGAGATCAATACCCTAATTGTAAACGGAGGTCCACTAACCTCTAATAAGGGATTTAACCTACCCAATACCATGATTTCAGCGCCTTGCTTAACAGAAAAAGACTTGGAAGATTTAGCCTTTGGTCTGGAATTGGATGTAGATTGGAT
>CAMBBZ010000025.1 GCA_945863965.1 Chitinophaga pinensis
TGGTATCGGAATCAGTGACATATTGGACTTGCAGCGGCTGGTCTGCGGTATTTATGGAGTGCACATATTCGTGTTGGACTTGCAGCGGCAAGCAGTTGGTATTTTTAACGTAAGAATAATTGTTTTGGGCGTGCAGCGGCAGGCCTATGTTGAGGAATAGGAGTATAAAAAAGAATTTAATTAGATGCACAGAGCCAAAGTTACTAAAATTAGTGAATTAAGCATTCATTTATTGCCTTTAGAAAGGCTTGGGGTTGTTCGGCATGGACCCAATGACCGGCATCGGGTATTAGGATTAATTGTGCCTGGGTGAATATTTGTTGGATGTTCAGAAAATCGTTGGCTGAAATGTAGTTGCTTTTGGATCCGGCGATAAACGTACAAGGGAGGTCGTGTGGCTGCGAAAATTGGATTTCGCCAATGATTTCTGTATAGTAGGACTCGATGGCTTCTATATTGATTTTTAATTGGTATCCACCCTCGGGTTGGCTTTCGATATTTTTGAGCAGAAACTGTCTGATACCCACATCTTGGCTGTAAGCGGAAAAAGCCAAGTCGGCCTCACGTCGGTTGAGAATGCGATCGAAGGGGATTTCCTTAAAGGCGTTGATGAAGCTTAAGTGACTGGCTTTGTAAGCTTTGGGAGCAATGTCGACCACCACTAACTGAGAAACAGAATCGGGATGGGTATCGACGAACTTCATGGCGGTTTTCCCACCCATTGAATGGCCTACCAATACAATTTTGGCATGGCCGAGTTCTTGCATCAAGTTTTGGATGTCGTTTGCCATAGCGGCATAACTGGCATCGGGGTGGTGGAATGATTTACCGTGGTTGCGCGCGTCGAAGGATACCACGTGGTAGCGTTCGGAAAGACTTTGGGCAATAAGATGCCAATTATCGAGCATCCCAAAAACGCCGTGGGCAATATAAAGGGGAGGCAAATGTGCCTCCCCGTAAGTTTTGTAGTGAACAATAGGCATTAAGCGAGCACTTCGGCTACGGGGGTGTAATCGAGACCAAAGGCCTGACTTACTCCTTCATAAACGACTTTGCCATTAACCACATTCAGACCTAAACGCAAGTCTGCGTTGTCGATACAAGCATGCTTCCAGCCTTTATTAGCCAATTGAATGGCATACGGCAATGTGGCATTGGTAAGTGCAAGGGTGGAGGTGTAGGGAACCGCACCGGGCATATTGGCCACGCAATAATGTACCACACCATCGACCACATAAGTGGGTTCAGCGTGCGTGGTAGGTTTAGACGTTTCAAAACATCCGCCTTGGTCGATCGCTACGTCAACAATAACGGCACCTGGCTTCATGGTTGAAAGCATATCTTTGGTAATCAGTTTGGGTGCTTTCGCACCGGGTATTAGCACGCCACCGATAACCAAGTCGGCGGTTTTAATGGCCTCGCGTATGTTGTATTCGCTGCTATATTGTGTTTTAACGTTGGGTGCCATAAAATCGTCGAGCTGACGCAAGCGATTCAAGTTTACGTCCATAATGGTTACATCGGCACCCATACCAGCAGCTATTTTAGCGGCTTGGGTTCCTACAACGCCACCACCTAGAACGATTACGTTTGCGGGTTTAACACCGGGAACGCCTCCTAGAAGAATTCCTAATCCTCCCATTGGCTTTTCTAAGTATTTAGCCCCTTCTTGGATGCTCATTCGGCCCGCTACTTCGCTCATAGGAACTAATAGAGGTAAGGTCCGGTTGACTTCTACGGTTTCGTAGGCCAAACAAATCGCGCCCGATTTTATCATTGCATGGGTTAAGGGTTCGTAAGAAGCAAAGTGGAAATAGGTAAAGAGAAGTTGGTTTTCGCGGATGAGCGCGTATTCCGATTCAATGGGTTCTTTAACCTTTATGATCATTTCAGCGATTCCATATACTTCCTCAATTGTTTTGAGGATATGGGCGCCGGCCTGATTGTATTGATCGTCGGAAAAACCGCTTCCGTTTCCTGCTGTGCTTTGCACGTACACGGTATGACCGTGTTTAACGAATTCTGTTACACCACCTGGTGTTACCGCTACACGGTTTTCGTTGTTTTTGATTTCTTTAGGTACCCCGATTATCATAAGAAAATATGGCGCAAATATACGCCATCAAAACGAAATCGCATTAGGGTATTAGGTTGTACTTAACGCTTTCAACATGAGGCGCTTAGTGCTTTCTTCGGTAGAGAGGAATTCGATTTTTGGACGCAGGTGCGTGGGATTTTTAGACCACTGATGCAATTGGGTACTGAAATTAATATCGAGTCGCTGTATCACGGTTACGCCAAATTCCTCGAGGGCGGCGGCGTTGCAATATTGTTCGTACTGACCTTGTATGGGAATAACCATAAGGGGTTTTTTAAGAAATAAGGCCTCGGCGGGTGTTTCAAATCCCGCCCCACAAATAACGCCCTTACTTTCAATCATACTGAGAGAAAAATCTTCATTGGTAACGGGTTTCCATGTAAGGTTATAGTCGGACTCGTCTCTTTTTGTTTCCTTAGAGAATATATGGAATTTCATGCCTTCTATGCCGTAGAGGTAGCGGCGAATCTCGGCATTGGAATAGTGGGGGAGGTATACGGTTAAATGGTCTTTTTGAACTATGGTTGCCTGCCAAAGGGCTTGTTTGATAATGGGGGGCAAGATCCAATCTTCGTAGGATTTAAAGTGGAATCCCATTTTTAAGGGACTGTAACAGTATTTTTTGAGAATCCATTCGGCCAGTAGGTCTTTTTTTAAGGGCCGTGGCGTTCGCAAGCTGTCGAAACTGGCTTGGTGCCCGAAGTGCCAAAAGGGCTTCCCCAAGCGTTTACAGGCGCGTGCAGAAATAAATTCAAAATCTGATAAGACTAAATCGTAATCTTGAACAGGAAGGCGTTTGATTTCGCGATTTATGAAAAAGGGATTTAATTGTTTTGCGATTTTCATAAAATCTAAAGTGCCCTTTTGATTGTAAAAAAGGGAAATTCCTGTGCTGCGAAATTTAACGGGTAAATCGGGTCGCAGGCTGGCGTTACTGCCGCTTAGAAAAACGTCTACGGTGCCGTATTTTTCGAGATATGGAATGAGTTCGATGGCCCTAGCGATGTGTCCGTTACCGGTGGCTTGAACGGCATATAATATGCGCATAGGGAAGGATTATAAGGCGCTTTGAATCCAAAATGCCACTTTTTCGGTGAGCACATCGGGTATTTTAGGCGTGGTATAGGTTTCAAGTACGGGGCTCACGGTACCTTTTTTCTGTTGTTCAAAATAATAGATATCCCATTCGCCTTTGCGGTATTCCAAACTGGTAAGATTTTCAATCCAATCGCCGCTATTTAGGTAGGTGGTTTGCTTGCCGTCCTTTTTGAAAATGCGTTTTTGGGGCTGATGAATATGACCACAAATAACAAAATCGAAGCCTTGTTCAATCGCTAATTCGCCGGCGGTGTTTTCAAAGTCACTAATCCAAGACACGGCTTTTTTAACGCTGTTTTTTACTTTTTTGGAAAAACTGCGTTTTTCTTTACCAAAGAAGGTGAGTACTTTATTGGTCCAATGATTCAACCAGATTAGTAAATCATACCCATGACCACCGAGTTTGGCGATAATCTTAGCGCTCCCTTTGGTAGTGGCATCGAATACGTCACCATGGAAAATCCATGTTTTTTTGCCATCAAGCTCTAGCACGAGCTTATCATCGAGCACCAAGTTGCCTAAATGCGTTCCGGAATATTTACGCATGGCTTCGTCGTGATTCCCGGTGATATAGTATACCATGGTGCCCTGTTCCATGAGTTTAAAAACCTCTCGAATTACTTGAATATGAGCGGGCGGGAAATACTTTTTACGAAACTGCCAGATATCTATGATATCGCCGTTAAGGACTAATATGCGTGGTTGAATACTCTTTAAATATTGTACGATTTCAAGGGCATGACAGCCGAAGGTTCCGAGGTGTAAGTCACTGATTACACAGACTTCCATGTGTCGCTTTTCCGTTGCTTGCATACAGAGACAAAAATGCAATCGGAATAAGAACCACAGGTTTCTTTCAGGTGAATCTTGCAATACTATAAGATTACCCCAGTGTTACGGGGTAATCTTATAGTCATAGTAATTTTACTTTTAATGGAATTATAAGCCTTTCAGCTTTTTTGCTAAGGCCGGTGGGATTCCGTTTTTATGGACCAATACGGAGATGGTTTTGTAACGCACATAGGTTTCGCTCGCAAATAAATATCCGTTGGCAGGATTTTCGGTTCCCCAAGAATTTTTGACAAAATAAAATGGGGTTTTGGTTTTGCTTTCTTGGTATTTAGCCACAATATGCATGCCGTGGTCATCGGTAGTTAATTGGTTGTCGAAGGCGGCCTGACGTTCAATTTCTCCAATCTTTTTTTCTGGGGAAGGCTTCATGAACGCAAGTCCCTTTTTTTCGGCACCGGCGCTGTTGTAACGGGGATCGTCGGTACCTATTTTTTGAATCAACGAATCGTGGGTTGGCACGATAGCCAAGGCATCTCTGAATGAGAACCCTTTTTCGCTAACGTCGGTAGCCCAAGCAATCGAATGTCCATTTTCAAGAGAAGTATTGATCACGGTGAGCATGTCGTCGAGTGGTAAATTCCAAGCGGTACGCATGGCCCAATTATCGGGAACCTCAATGGCAAATTCTTGGTAAAACGGGTGATGGGTGAAGGAGGTAATCATGACATAATCACTCATATTTAGGCCTAGTGATGCCGCGAAACTCTTAGGGGTATAGGTTTTGCCTTTGTATTCGAATGTTTCTGGGATTTTACCGAGGTAAGCGTCAAGTATGCCTTCAATGGCTTGGATCCATTCTGGGCCTAAACTTCCTGGTTTTTCTTTGGACATGGCCTCTACAACGGATTTTAAAACCGCTAACAATTGGCTGTGATCGTGACGCGTTTTTCCGTTGATTAAACCGGAAAAAATGGATTCAGGAACGATGCCGTATTTTTCTATTATAAAAGGAATGTCGTGGCCTTCTCCGCCTTCTTCGAACTGGTGTTTGCCGCCCATTCTGATAAAAGTTTTGGCTTTCTCTACATACGCATGTCGGGCTACAAACATTTCGCTTAAATCGTGGGTTCCTTTTTCCATGCGTAAAAGCTCTGATTCGAAAAACGATAGGGTGCTAAAGCTCCAACATGTGGCGGTTCGGCATTGGTCGCGAACGGCCGTTTTATCGGTATTATGAACCAATTCGAAGCGGTATTCGCTATCGGGTTTGTTGGTGATTTGCGCCGATAGTGGATATCCCAAAAGGCTTGTAACGAAGAGTGCGATTAATTTATTCACGAATCAAATATAGGGATTTTGAAAAAAATGGTCCTTTACGGATTAAGAATTGGCATCAGCGGGCTGTAGCGCACTTGTTTTAAAGGGACTTCGGTAGGTATAAATAAATTTTTTCTGCACGAACTTTACGTACAAACGGAATAAGGCTAACAATGCTTTTGATTTGGTAAAGACCACAAACGAGTTTTCCACGGGAGTAGCGCCCAAGGTGCTTTTAATTTCGGCGCCCGTGCGTCCTAGATTTAAGTGATTGGCACCGTTTTTAAAGGCTTCTTCGACAAGGGTGTACAGCATTCTTTGGTAAAGCTTGCCTTGAACATCGGCTCGGCGGTTGATACCCAAATGCATGGCAAACATTCGATTTTGGTCGATTATATACGAAACAAAACCAATAATTTCCCCCTGATCTATGAATCCCACGATGTGAAAATTGGTCCCAAGCGCTTGTTGGTAACAGCGCAATAAGGCGGGTAAATTTTTACCAATAGCAATGGTTTTGTCTTGCAGCGATTCGGCTAATAAAGACCCGCATTGGGCGGCCCAGGTATTGGGTGGCTTTTGATTTAGGTACTGTACGTGGATGTGTTTGGTTTCTTTGTAAACTTTCTTGGTACGCACGCGGTATTTTGAAGAAAACGCGTTCAAATAATCTTCAAATTTTTCCCAATGTTTTGGCAAATCGATTACCATATAAGGTTCCGCTTTTACGGTTACAGAATCGGGGAAGGTTTGATGTCCGAGGGTGTTTACCGTAATAATGGGACACGATTTTTGGAGGTTTTTAAATTGTTCGATGCCTTGATTGGACTCTAGCTCTGGGAAAAAAAGTCCGGGCGCACAGGCATTGCCGACGTATCGGATTATGCCTTTGCGGCTAAAGGCGTTAAAGAGTTTCACCAACAAACGACTGATATATTTACCGGTGGGTCGGTGCAACTCTAATACACTACTGGGGTAAAAACGGTCGCCAATTTGAATGGCGTTGGTTTTGTTAGGCAATCCATCGAGCAAAATTTCAGACAAACCACACGTTAAATTTTGGCGTAAAAATGTGTTTGTTTCTTGGCTTAATTCCACGGAGCAAAGGTGTAAAAAATCTAGTAATAATTTGTCGTATCCTTTAAGATGTTTTGTTATTTTAAAGGGTATTCATCGTTTATTTTAGGTATTTGGCGCAATGCCTTTTTATTAAGGTCAGAAGCCGTTATTTTTGTAGAATGCCTAAATTTAACTTACGTATGTGGCTTGTCGGACTTTCCCTAATAGCTCTGTCATTGCCGGTAAGCGCTCAGAAAGTGAAACCCTTGAAAGGATATCCGATTCAAGAGCGGGTGAACAGTTATAAAACGGTGCGATTAACAACCGATACCAATCAATTAACGGAAGCCGAAAAGCGGTGTCTTTTTCACTTAATAAAAGCAGCCGAGCAAGCGGATTTGATTTTTTGGCAGCAGGCCTACATGGAGAAAGATGCGGCCTTGAAAAAAGTTAAAGACTCTGTTCTTAAACAATTTATAGAAATCAATTACGGTCCTTGGGATCGCCTTAATAATAATGCGCCCTTTGTAGAAGGAGTCGGTGAAAAGCCCCAAGGCGTGAATTTTTATCCTGCCGATTTTGATCCAAAGGCAGTCGGTGAAAACGAAGCGGTGCGTGTTTTGAATCCCTATACGGTAATCAATAAAGTCATTGAAAGATCGGCAGCGAGTCCGCCGCCAATGCCCACCAATCCGACTATGGGTCAGATGCCTAAAATGGTAGAACTGTTCCCGATGAATCCTTACAATGGCTTGAATCAATTTGCCGAATTAGAAAATTACGGACAGCGGTATCAAGAAAATTTAATCCGCTTATACGAACACTTAAACAAAGCGGCCGAAGCCATTGAAAAGGAAGATGCGCCATTGGCCGAGTACTTGCGCATGCGCGGCTTGGCTTTATTAAGCGACCAATACATCGATAGCGATGTAAAATGGTTGCAATTAGATGCGCATTTAGATATTATTGTCGGACCCATTGAGAATTATGAAGACAAGCTTACCGGACGGAAAACATCTTACGAGGCCTATGTTTTGGTGCGAGATCGGTCGTGGGGTGAAAAACTGAAACAATATTTAGTTTGGTTGCCAAAATTGCAAAATGAGCTACCCGTAGAGAAGGCCTACAAACCCGATTTAGGTCCTGCGGCTCCAGAAAAAGACGAAAATGGGAATCCTATAGAGGACTATATGCCAATGCCCTTGAATATAGAGGGTTTTCCTCCCTTGATTCCACCTAGAGAGCCCCAAAGTCAGTTGGCCGTTTTTGATGCAGTTTATTACGGTGGCGATTGCAATGCGGGAAGCAAAACCATTGCGGTTAACTTGCCGAACGATGAAACCATTCAACAATATTGGGGTACCCGACGTTCCCAATTGAAAAATACCATGAAAGCGAAATTCGATGCTATTGTGATGCCTATTTCTAAAGAAATGATTCACAAATCACAGCAAAAAAACATCAATTTCGATGCGTTTTTCAATAATGTCATGTTTCATGAGGTGGCCCATGGTTTGGGAGTTAAGAATCTCGTAAGCGATCCTACAAAAACAGTACGCGAGGCATTGGGAGCCGATTATTCGGCTATTGAGGAGTGTAAAGCGGATGTATTGGGATTGTATATGGTAACTTCATTGAACGAGGCAGGTGTTTTGAAAGGAAATTTAGATGACTTTTATGTAACCTTCGTTGCTTCTGTATACCGCTCTGTGCGTTTCGGTGCTTCCAGCGCCCACGGCCGTGCCAATATGATTATATTCAACACCCTTATCCAAAAAGGATGCTTGGAACGCAGCAGCAAAGGTTTGAAGGTGAATGTAGGATTAATGAAAATCGCTATCCGTGAATTAGCCGCTGAATTGTTGCATCTTCAGGGCGATGGCGATAGGGTTGCGGTAACCAAAATGTTAACCGAACGCGGCAGCATCGATGCTTCCTTGGAATTAGAATTGAAAGGAATTCAGAAAAAGAAAATACCCGTTGATATCGTTTTTGAACAAGGGATAAAAGTCTTGGGATTGGAACGATTTGAAACAAAGTAATCGCACTTACGCAGTAAACCTAAATAGTAAATAAAAGAATTACCGGCACCTACATGATGAAAAGATGGATTTCGCTTACAGGACTGAGTTTGGCCATTTTGGCTTTGGTTTTTTGCAGTAATAAACCGTTTTCGGGCGACGAGCCTCTTTTGAAGCGCCTAATGATTACCCTAAACGGGCAACATTACACGCCCAAGGTTATTAACGATGATTTTTCGTTATTGGCATTTGCCAATACCTTAGAAAACTTAGACGGTGGGAAACAGTTTTTTATACAAGCCGATATGGATAGGTTGAGTCCGTTTAAAAATCAAATCGACGACCAGATCAATGCAGGTCGTTTTGATTTTTTTGATAGCGCTTGGAATACCCTCATGCTTCGTTTGGATCAGATTGAGCCTTGGATCATGGAACCTTTAAAAAGGCCTTTCGAATACTCAGGCGGTGGTACTTTTGAGGTTTCTCAAACCAATAAAGTGTATGCGGCTAATGACGCGGCATTAAAGGATTATTGGACGCGTTGGACGCGTTTTCAAGTATTGGATCGGGTATACCGCAAGCAGAAACAACAGGCAGATTTTAAAAAGGGCACGGATACTGCCGGTACTATTAAAATCGTTCCTTTTGATACCTTAGAACTAAAGGCGAGAAATGAAACTAAGGCATTTGTCGAAAATTGGTTTAAGCGGTGGCGGAAAATGGATCGGCAAGATAAAGTAGCCTTCTATGCCAATATCATTGCAGAAATTTACGATCCCCATACCAATTATTTCCCTCCTGCCGACAAAGAAAATTTCGATATATCCATGACGGGTAAATTGGAAGGTATCGGGGCAACACTTACTGAGAGAGATGGGTATATAAAAGTGGAGCGTATCGTACCCGGCAGTGCCAGTTACAAACAAGGTGAATTAAAAGCGGGCGATCTTATCTTAAAAGTAGCTCAAGGACTTGAAGATCCCGTAGATGTGGTAGATATGAAACTCGACGATGCCATTCAACTCATTAGAGGGAAAAAAGGCAGCGAAGTAAGGTTGACCGTTAAAAAACTAGATGGGGTTATTAAGGTAATTCCTATCATTCGTGAGGTAGTCGTAATCGAAGAAACCTATGCAAGAAGCGCCCTAATAACCCACAAAGGGAAGCGTTTTGGTATTATTCAATTGCCTAGCTTTTATGCAGACTTTTCTTCTAGGGGAAGAGGTCGGAACAGCGCCGGCGACGTGCGTTTGGAGGTCGAAAAATTGAAACAAGAGGGTGTAGATGGCATTGTCTTAGACCTTAGAAACAACGGGGGTGGCAGTTTGGCCGATGCGATAGAAATGAGCGGTTTGTTTATTGCTTCAGGTCCAATTGTACAGGTAAAAGATTCAGAAGGGGTTATCAATGCCGCCAACGATTTCAATCCGACAACGTTATATAGTGGTCCTTTGGTGGTTTTAACCAATGCCTATAGTGCCTCGGCTTCTGAAATTTTGGCAGCGGCCTTACAAGATTATAAACGGGCAATTATTTTGGGAAGCAAAGCCACATTTGGAAAAGGCACCGTGCAAACAATGGTGGCGTTAAACGGCGGGAAAACCGATGTATTTCCCAAGGGTTTTGGCGAACTAAAAGTGACCATCCAAAAGTTTTATCGGATCAATGGGGGTACTACCCAACTTAAAGGGGTTATACCTGATGTGGTGGTTCCTGATATTTATGATGGGGTTGAGCGCGGTGAAATAGAATTGGATTATCACTTGGCTTACGATCAGATTCCTTCTGCCAGTTACAAATCGTATGACTCTAAAGCCTATCGCGAGGCCATAAAGTCTGGACAAAAATGGGTAAAATCTCAAAAATACTTCGAAATGGTTACCGGTCGTTCCAAGCAAATCGAAAAAATGCGTGAAGGAATGGTCTATGACTTAAGTTTGGATGGATATTCTAAACAGCAAGAAGCATTAGAGAAGAGCGATGAGGTGTTCAGGAAATTTGAATACCGCAGGTCTTACGATACGGTTTTTGCCCTAAAGCAAGATTTGATGGAGGTCCAAAACGATAGCATCAAGCGGGTGCAAAGAGCAGTTTGGCCGAAACCCTATTTAAAAGATGCGACTTTAGATGCAGCCATTGATGTACTGCATTGCTGGTCTACTAAATAAATATTCTCAGGCGTTCCATTTTAGTCTTAAAATGGAACGCCTAAATATTGAAAAACTGCCTGTTAAGGAGGGTTTCATAAGTGCGGCTTTAGTCTTTCCAAAGACTCTGAAACAGAACACCTGTTAGTACCCAAATGAGTCCGTTTAGGGCCATGAGTAAGTAAATATCCGTGTATATAGAACTTACGAGCACGGGATTAAATGCTTTTAAAGACGCTTTAATTCCTACCAACAATAGGGGAAAAAGAATGGGCAGGCTCAAAACAGGGGCTAAATAGGCGGCGCTACCTGCTTTGGTAGCTACGGCGCCAACAAAGGTAAATATAGACGAGATGCCGGCGGTTACGAGTAACAGAATCGTAAAATAGGGCCCTAAATGGGCTACGGGAATTCCCAAAAACCAAGCAAAAAAGAGCAGATTCACGGTGGTAAGGACTAACATTTGCAGCCAGCCGTAAATCATCTTCCCCCAAAGTATTTCTGAAGCGGATGCACATTGATTCCAGAATATCCAACGACCGCGGGACACGAGCGTAAAGTTTTTAGAAACCGATTGGATGCTTCCTAAGACCAAGGTAATCCAAAAAATACTGTTCCAAACAGAAGCGAGCATACGGGGCTGCGAGAGCATGCTGAGCAAGGCCGTAATTCCCAATTGCAATATCGCAGACACAAGGAGTGTCGGCTTTTTTACATCGAGGGCGAATTCGATTTTTATGAGGGTTATGACCTTGGCAATGTGCCGCATCTTTTGTTACCTTCGCGAAGGTATAGTAAATCTTATAATACCAAATCAACTATGTTTAGCAAAATATTAATTGCCAATCGCGGGGAAATTGCCCTTCGTGTGATGCGCACGTGCAAAGAAATGGGAATCGCCACGGTGGCTGTTTACAGTACGGCAGATAAAGGGTCGAGACATGTGCGGTATGCCGATGAGGCCTATTGCATAGGGGAGGGTCCGAGCAATCAAAGCTACCTATTGATGGATCGTATTATTGATTTGGCTATTCGCACCGGATCGCAAGCCATACACCCTGGTTATGGTTTTTTATCAGAGAATGCTGTTTTTGCCCGCAAATTAGCGGACAACAACCTCGTTCTTATAGGTCCAAGTGCCGAGGCCATGGAAATAATGGGCAGTAAAATTGCGAGCAAACAAGCAGTCGAAAAATTCGGAGTGCCTTTGGTGCCCGGTATCAATGAGGCGATAACCGATGGTTTAGCGGCTCTAGAAGTGGCTAAAAAGGTAGGATTTCCGGTGCTCATAAAGGCAAGTGCAGGCGGCGGTGGAAAAGGGATGCGTGTGGTGCATAAATCTGAAGAATTTGCCGAAGCTTTAGAAGCGGCTCAAAATGAAGCCCGAAGTGCTTTTGGCGATGACCGGGTGTTCATAGAAAAATATGTGGGCAATCCACGGCATATTGAATTTCAATTGATTGCCGATAATTTCGGCAATGTTACGCATTTGTTCGAACGCGAATGCAGCATACAAAGACGGCATCAGAAATTAATTGAAGAGGCACCTTCGGTGGTTTTAACCCCAGAACTGAGAGCAAAAATGGGAGCTGCGGCGGTGAATGTAGCCAAAGCATGCGGCTATACCGGTGCAGGAACGGTGGAGTTTTTGCTAGGCGATAACCAGGAATTCTATTTTTTAGAAATGAATACCCGCTTGCAAGTGGAGCATCCCGTAACCGAAATGATTACCGGCATTGATTTGGTTAAGGTACAGATTACTGTGGCCGCGGGATTGCCATTGCCTTTTGCGCAAAGCGACCTGAGCATCAACGGACATGCCATTGAATTAAGGGTTTGTGCCGAAGATCCGTATCAGCAGTTTCTACCCAATATTGGCACCATCCGAACGGTTGAAATGCCTTCCGGTCCTGGGGTGCGGATAGACGATTTCATAGAATCGAATATGGAAATTCCAATCTTCTATGACAATATGTTAGCGAAATTGATTGTTTGGGCACCCACGCGATTGGAAGCGATGGCCCGCATGAAACGCGCTATCAGCGAGTATGTGATTACCGGAATTCAAACTACGTTGCCCTTTGGCACCTTTGTGATGAATCACCCCAAATTCATAGAGGGCGATTTTAATACCCATTTTATTCAAGAATATTTCAATCCCGAGGCGCTTACTACGCCAACGAATTCGGATTTTGAGGTATTGGCAACAGCGGCAGTGTCCTTTTTTCAGGGTAATAAAACGTTGAATTCCGAAACTGAAACGCAGTCTGAAGCCTCCGATTCCAATTGGTTTTCTCAACGCCGTGGACTCCGTAATGTCTAGGCGCGTTTTGGTCATCGATGATGTATACGAAAGTCTGATTTTAGGGCTAGAAGGGCGTCATTTTGATGTATTTTACGAAAAAGACATCCCCGCCTCAGAGGTGGTTTTTCGGGCGAATGAACTTCAGGTGGAAGGCATTGTAGTGCGTTCGAAGTTGTTTTTTTCGGGGGAAATTTTACAGGCGATTCAAGGCTTGCGATGGATTGCCAGAGCGGGCGTGGGAACGGACAATATCGATAGCAACAGGGCCCAAGAATTGGGTATTGAAATAATCAATGCAGATGGGGCCAACGCCCTTACGGTGGCCGAACATGTGTTGGGGATGTTATTGGGGTTTTTACACCAATTGCCGTCTGCAGACAAACACGTGCGTGACGGATTGTGGGATCGCGAACGCCACCGGGGACGTGAGTTGTCTTCCCTAAGAATAGGAATCATAGGGTATGGACATACGGGAAGTGCATTGGCGCGTTTATTAAGGGGTTTTGAGGTGCCGATTATGGCTTTCGATACGAATAAATCGGGATATGGAAACAGCCAGGTGCAGGAAGCGGCGCATCCCGATAGGGTTTGGGAATGGGCCGATGTAATCAGTGTTCATGTTCCGTTAAATAATGAAACAAAGGAATTAATTAATAGGTCTCAGTTAAAACTATCGAAGCGATCTCCGATTATAATTAACGCATCGCGGGGCGCAATATTGAATACCAACGATGCGGTTTGGGCCATAGAAAATGGCCTCATTCGAGGCCTTTTATTAGATGTTTGGCCCGATGAACCACCCTTACAAGAAGGGTCGATTCATGGGGGCGCATTTGAGTACCTTCGCAAACAAAACTGTGTAATGTTTTCGCCACATGTTGCGGGTTGGTCGGAGGAGAGTTATGTGCGTATTTCTGACAAATTATTGGATAATGTCTTGAAATTCATAGAGGCACCGTGACCATGCAGTGAGATGTAAGGAAGAGCGAAGGATTAAAATATTGTGAGTGACTTAAAATAAACTTGTTAAATCCTCGATTTTTCGATAAACTTGCCGATTAAAGCGTAGAATAATTAAACATTTCACAGTAAACAAAAGGAACAAGAACGGAATATGAAGCATAAATTATTTAAATGGGCCTTTGTATGGGTCCTTGCACTTACCGGTCAAATGGTGTTGGCACAGACCAACTACGCAGATTTTCGTGTAAAAACGACAGATGGCGATGGAAAGGCGTTGAGTGGCGTTGAGGTGAAATTGTACTTAAACGGTATATTCAAGACCTCGGATACCACCGATTCCGATGGAAATGCGATTTTCCAAACCCTAAGTCCCGGTACTTACGACATAGAATTTGCGAAAGAGGGAAGCTCTTCCCAAAAAGTAACAGGTTTGAATTTGGGTGCGGGATTGAACGAGCCATTAAAAGTCGCTATGACGGGCCGTATGGGTGACGTAATCATTACGACCAAAGGAAGTAATAAGGTTATTCAACTGGAAAAAAACGAACAACAAGTAACGGGTAAGGCTATGATTAATAGCGGCCGCCGTGGAATAGGCGCTCTAGCCGCGACCAACGCGGGTATCGTTGAATCGCGTCAGGGTATATCGGTTCGTGGAACCCGTTCGGATGGTAACGGAACCTTTATTGATGGGGTTCGTGTCATCGGAGGTGGTTCATTACCTTCTTTGGGTGTTGAGGCAATTTCGGTAAATATTGGCGGTATTCCTGCAATGTATGGAGATTTAACGGGTGGCGTATTTTCCTCCACGTCAAAAAGTGCTACTGATAAAGTTATTACCATTTTTGAGGGTATAACCTCCACGCTTTTGGATCCGTATTCGTTTAACACGGTAGAGGCATTCATTTCTGGACCTTTGTGGGTAGAAAAAAAGAAGAATAGCTCAGGGAAACAAGAGAATAATGTGAAGCTCGGATTTACTTTGAACGGTAACCTGGGATATTACGACGATCCTGAACCCACAAGAACAGGCGTTTACGTTTTGAACGAACAGAAATTAAACCAAATAAAGCAAGACCCCTTGGTTTTTACGCCCAATGGCTTTGTGCACCGTGCCGCCTTTTTGAGAGAGGGTGATTTTGAACGATTAGCGGCAAGACCTAATTCGGCTCAGTATAACGGAAACTTAATTGGTAAATTGGAATTCAATCCCAATAAAAATATCGCAGTAACGGCTTTTGCCAGTTATTTTTATGGAGGGGGTCGCGGTGTAACCAATAACATTTTAAATTTCGAGAATACTGGGCGGATCGATAACCATACATTCCGTTCTTACTTGCAATTCAAGCAAAATTTTGAGGTTGATAAAACAAGTTCTATCAAGAGTGCCTATTACACGGTTCGTGCAGAATATCAAAATGCATTCAGCCAAAATCGCAGTGCTGAGCACTTAGATAATAAGTTTGATTATGGTTATGTAGGACAGTTTACAGCCTATCCAACGGAGTTTTTCGCATACTCCCACACAGATCAAGAACAAAATCCGAATCGGGAACCTAAAATTGTTCGCGATCAATTGGGCAACTACGTACAAATACGTAATTATTGGGAACAAATCGGATTTACCGATACCTTGTTAACGTTCAATCGTGGCGATATGAATCCAGACCGGGCTCAGTACACCCAGAATATTTATGATTTCTTTGGCAGCCGCGGAGCTAACGTAACCAACCCCTTCCAAATATTAGTGAATCAGGGTCTTTTGAATGGTTACAATCCCGTGAACGTATACTCATTATGGTCAACACCGGGTACGACCCCTACTGCATGGAATAAAAATGAAAACGAGCGTTATTCATTGTTCGCTTTAGGACAAATGCAGGTAAAGCCGAAAACAGTGGGTGGAAGAGAGCGCACGCCTCATGACATCCAAGCTGGTTTTTACTATGAGCAGAACATCAACCGTGGATATGGTTTGAATGCGAATGGTTTGTGGATTTTGATGAACCAGTTGATGAACAGTCATATTACAGAGCTTGACGTTAACAATCCTATCTTGAGTTACGATGCCAATGGCGTATTTACGGATACCGTTCGATATAATCGTTTGGTGAACTACGAGCAACAGTCTCATTTCGACCGGAAGTTCCGCGATCGTTTAATTGCCGATGGAAGAAAAGATGTTTACGGAAACGATATCAATGAACGCACGTTTGTAGATGTGAACAGCTTTAAACCAGGAGATTTTGACATGAGTATGTTCAATGCCAATGAATTGTTGAACAACGGTAACAACTATGCCAGTTATTTTGGATACGACCATTTGGGTAATAAAGTGAATGGCAAACCTTCAATCAATGAATTTTTGAATGATCCTGATAAACGCACTATTGGCGCATTCCAGCCGATTTATATAGCCGCTTGGTTGCAAGATCAATTTCAGTTTAAAGATCTGATTTTCCGTTTAGGTCTTCGTATGGAGCGCTATGATGCCAACCAAATCGTGATGAACGATCCATACAGTTTGTATCCCATACGCACGGCTGCGGAAGTAAGTGATATTAACGGTTTGAACATTAAGCACCCGACTAACATTAGCGATGATGCGTATGTATACGTAAACGATATGCAATCGCCAACCCGTATTATTGGTTATCGCGAAGGAGACCGATGGTTTAATGCCGACGGTTCTGAGCAACGGAACTCTGAGTTTTTAGCAAACCAAACGACTAACGGTCGTATCGCGCCTTATCTCGTTGAATATAACAAACAAGAGGTATCTGATAAAACGTTTACAGATTACACGCCTATCGTGAACTTGTTGCCTCGTATTTGGTTTTCGTTCCCTCTAGAGCCCGGACGTAAATCGTTTTATGTGAGCTACGATGTATTGGCGCAACGTCCAAATTCTGGAGCTTCTTTTGTGTCGATCCAGGATATTTATTTCTTGAAATTCCGTCAGGGAAGCACTGTTGCTAATGGCGCCTTGAATTCAAGAATGAAGACTGACTATGAGGTAGGATACAAACAAATTTTTGGTTCTAAGAAAAATATGGGTCTTGAGTTGAGTGCATCCTACAGTGAGATTCGTAATGATTTTGGTTTGTTCCAGATTAACCAAGGTTATCCTGTTACCTACACTACATTCCGTAATATTGACTTTGCCACCATCACAGGTTTCCGTGGTAACTTCAATATCCGTGAAATTGGTCCAATGACGATTACTTTGAGCTACATGTTGCAGTTTGCCGATGGAACAGGTTCTAATATCAACTCACAGCAGGCACTTATTGCCAGTAACCAACCGAACTTAAGAACCGTAATTCCTTTGGGAGAATTAGATATCCGTCATAACATGAAAGTATCGACTACATGGGCTTGGGCGGGTGGTAAAAATCAGGTAACGCGCAAAAATCTTTACACCGGGCCGGTATTGTTTGGTTCTGAGATATTCAAATTTACCAGTATCAACATAATTGCGAATACCTATAGCGGTGGTCCTTACACGCCAACGGTTCAAACGGTTCAAATAGGTGCGGTAGATCGTGCACAAATCAAAGGGCGTCCCTTTGGTGCTCGTTTGCCTTGGCAGTATAACTTTGACTTGAATTTCACGAAAGGCGTACAGATCAATCGTGAAAACTCACAGAACCCATTGGTATTTAATGTGTTCTTATGGGTGAATAACGTGTTGAATACGTGGAACGTGTTAGGTGTATTCCCGTATACAGGACAACCCAATGACGATGGATTCTTGAATTCACCTCAAGGTCAGTTATTGGTAAAAACTCAAGTTGATGCGCAGAGTTACATCGACTTATACCGACTTTTGTTAAATTCACAAACGGGTAACTGGAACGGTCCACGTACCATTCGTTTAGGAGTTCGTTTTAATTTAAATTAATAATAAAGACAATGAAAAGATTAGGAATATGGGCATTAGGGTTGTTGTTAACCGCCAACGCGGTAGCACGACCTGTTATTAATGTCGAAGGTAGATCGGGTAAAGCAAAAATCAATAAACGTGCAGGTGCCTTTGCCAGTACGTGCGATCCTGCATCACAGTCAGTGGATTTAGATGTGAATAACGTTCGAACTAAATTATTGAACGGTGGTGATATGTGGTGGGATTTAAACAATCCTAAATATGAAATACCAAAAGTAAACGATCCCAACGCGGTTAGAAAGCATTCTTTGTTTTCTGGAGCTATTTGGATTGGAGGTAAAGACAATGGTGGAAACTTAAAATTAGCGGCAATGACTTACCGTCAGTTTGGTTCCGATTTTTGGCCAGGTCCTTTGGATACCACAACCGCTTCAACCGATCCTTTGCGTTGTAAATCTTACGATCGCATGTGGAAAGTAACCCGCGATGAATTGGAGAAGTTTGAATTATCTAACTACATTGATCAAAGCTCTGGCATACGCGAATGGCCAGGTGGTACCGATCGCTCGGTGCGTATCGGTGCAGAAGCAGATTATTTGGCGCCCTACAAAGTGGTAGTTGATGATGGAGTCTACAATCCCTTTGATGGAGAGCATCCTGTTTTGGATGAGCGCAGACCAACAGCGGAAAATGGAGTTAGTGCCCAACCCGATATGTTCATTTGGTGGGTTTACAACGATAGAGGTAATATCCACTCAGAATCTAGCGGACAACCCATCGGAGTAGAATGCCAAACAACCGCGTTTGCGTTTTCAACCAACGATGAGGTGAATAACATGACGTTTTATTCTACCAAAATAATTAACCGTGGTTTTACTACCTTGAATGAGTGTTATATGGGTCAATGGGTAGATGCCGACTTAGGCAACTATTCGGATGATTATGTGGGATGTGATGTGGGTCGTGGTTTAGGATTCTGTTACAATGGTGACGATGAAGATGAGGGTATCTTAGGTTACGGATTAAATCCGCCAACTATCGGGGTAGATTATTTTGAAGGTCCTACAGATACGGCTGGAAAACAGATGGGATTGAGTCACTTCATGTATTATAACAATACTTCAGATCCTATTACTGGAAATCCTGACCGAGCAAATCCCAATAGTTTTTACAATTTCTTAAAAGGAAAATGGAAAGGCGGACAAAACGTAACCCGTGGCGGTAACGGTTTTGGTGGCGCTGTAACCTGTAATTATATGTTTCCTGGTTGTACCGATCCAGAATTTGCCGACTGTTGGGACGAAAGAACCGCAGGAAACCGACCTGGTGATCGTCGATTTATTCAATCTACAGGGCCATTTTTATTACGTCCCGGACAAATTCAACGTATTACCGTTGGTGTTGTTTGGGCGAGAACTACAAGTGGAGGTGCCGCAGGTTCATTAGACTTATTAAAATTGGCTTCCGATAAGGCGCAAAGTTTATTCAATAATAACTTCAAAATATTAGACGGTCCAGATGCTCCGGATGTTGAAATCCAAGAGCTGCACCAAGAATTGGTATTGAAATTTTTGAATGCAAACTCCAATAAAGTTGAGAGTTATACTGAAGCATATAAAGACGCCAATAACAAGGAACTAAAGTACAAGTTTGAAGGGTACTTGGTGTATCAATTGAAAGACGCTACCGTAAACACAGGAGATCTTGATAACGTAGACAAAGCGCGTTTATTATTCCAGTGTGATATCAAAAACAAGCGCGGTCAAATCGTAAATAAAGTGTTTGATCCGAAATTGTCTCAGATGGTTCCTGTTGAAAAAGTTGATGGAGCCGACAATGGCGTTCAGCGCACGTTCAGTATTAAAAATGATTTATTTGCGACTTCTGCAAATACCCAACTAACGGATTTTAGGAATTTTTACTACATGGTATTGAGTTATGCGATTTTATCGAACGATACCCTGCAACAAGATCCCAATCAGTTCTTAGCTGGTCGCCGTAATATTAAAGTATACCGTGCAACTCCGCATAAAACCGAACCTGAAAATGGGGGTACTGAATTGCAATCTAGCTATGGTAGTGGTCCCGCATTGACGCGTATATCTGGTCGTGGAAACGGTGGTTTACCTTTAGAATTCACGAAAGAAACGGTTGATAAAATTTTAGAAACCGGATTTATGGCGCAGCCTAAATACGTTGCCGGAGCCGGTCCTGTAAACATTAAAGTAGTGGATCCACTAAAGGTTCCTAAAAACAAGTTTCAGTTCTATCTAAAAGAGCGCAAAAAATCGGATGTTGCCGAATTGCGTGACTCGATGACGTACAATACGGATTGGGTATTGGTGCGCTTGGATGCGCTCAATACGGGTGATTTCACCGTTAATGATACTATTTTTTCGGATACAACCGTTCGTGTAAAAACTGAAACCGTGCAAGGTAAACGGAGTCCGTTTAATGCGACTACTCAAAACTTAGCCGATTGGGGTTTCAGTATTGAGGTGGCTCAGGTTAAAAATCCTGGAGAGAATGCAGAGGCCGATCCAACCAATGGTGTAATAGATTGGTCCGTAAATTGGGCAGATAATGGTAAGCAATGGTTAACAGCCGTAGTGGATAATGATGCACAAAGCACCCCACAATCAGGGAGTCTTTGGTTGAATTGGATACGCTCGGGTAGTAACGGTCGTGGTCTTCCTGCCAATCAGTTTGATGGATTTCTGCATGATTTTATTCGCACAATTTCGGTACAATTAGATCCAAGTCAGGCTTATGAAAAAATTTGGAACGGTCGTATTGCTCCTTATGGTTTGGTCGCTCGTGAGAAATACTCAGCGGCCAATGGTAGAAATACCTATGGATTTGCTTGGAGTGGAAATACGGCTTGGTTGCAGAATCCAATACAGGAATTGAACAGCTTTGAATTAGTAATTACCCCAGATAAGTCAAAATGGACCCGTTGTGCCGTATTGGAAATGGCCGATGACGAGGTAACCAGTGGCACTGAAGGTCGAATGGCTAAATTCAATATGCGTTTAGCGCCTTCGAAGGATAAAGATTTTAAAGACATAGCGGGTAGTTTCGGATTGAGCTATTTCCCAGGTTATGTGATTAATCTTGAAACGGGTGAGCGCATGAATATTGCCTTTGGCGAGGACAGTTACGTGCCTGGTGAAAACGGACGCGACATGATTTGGAATCCAACACCGAATATTTATAACGACAACGGTAATTATCCCGTAATAGGAGGTAAGCACTTTATTTACATTTTCGGTTCGGGTAATCACGG
>CAMBBZ010000026.1 GCA_945863965.1 Chitinophaga pinensis
CGAACGCACAATTCAGACATTAACGGGGCAGATAATGCCACCCATTCTACCGTGTTCGGTAAGTCTAGATGCTCAAAATCAACGGCCATGTTAACATTCTCAACAACAAACGCAATATGTTTAATTACAAATCCTGCTTGTAAAGCCAAACCAATTTCCTTAAAACCCTCAACGGTAAATAGACCTTGTTTTTTGCGAAACCGATTGTTATCAATCAGGTTCTTCACTTCCTTAAACCAAGGATTCTGGGTACTTTGTATTTCCTTAACCCTCATTTGATGGCGTATTGAGCCAACTCGATGTATTGCGATGTCGTAAAAAAATCGACATAAACACGACCCAAACCATATTCAATAAAATCTTTCCCATCCAAGCTCCTACAAGGGCCGAAGCAGAACCCGGTTGTTGCTTTTTTAACTCTGAAATTATTATGTCTTTATCGGCTTCCTTAATAAATTTCACTTCATTAAAGGCCTCAACGGCCTTGTCTATTTGGATTTGTGTCGTTTGGGAAGCCAAACCACTATCCAAATTGTAAAGGATGGCATCCGCGGCTATCGAAAAAGTCACCGCTACCACCACTACCCGCAAACCGCTATTGAACGCGCGTAGGTATTTAAAATCGGCTCCCAATATTTGCTTCTCTGAACGCGCGGCCATAAAAATGGCGTACAACAGCATCGCAAAACTGAAAACCATGAATGTACTATCAAAGATATAATTCCAATTTCCCGCGAAATAAAACGCGATTTTCGCAGCAAATAAAACCCCACCCATTAAAGCCCCGTGAAATACCGAAGGCAATTGAAGAAACTCCTTGAACTTATGTTTAAGGTCTTTTTTTACGGGTTCGTCTGAATGTGAATCCGGTTCTGTTGGCGTATGTGTGGTTATCATGAATTAATCATTAAATGGGCGTCACGCACGGCACAGACCAAAGCCCCCCCATTCGAAGGCATCTGTAATTGATTATACGCAATACTGCCGTTGTGTGGATGCGATACTGAATTATTTATTACGGTAAGATTAACGGGTTCACCCACCGCTAAAATGGGCGATTTAATTCCCAAGAAATCACGATTACCGTTGGTTAAAGCATTAATTATTAATGGAATTTCCGTATCTGAAAAAGAGGCATATAAGCGCGCTATAAAATCAACCAAGGTGGCTGCTCCATAGTGCGCATAATCGAATTCTACTTTCTTATTTTCAATATCTTCCGGGGTATGATTGGAACAAATCGCTTGTATGTCGCCATTCAAAACCGCTTGTCGCAATGCAGACCGATCGGCCTCTGTTCGCAATGGAGGTAGCACTTTGAAACGCGCATCAAAGTTCGCAATATCGGCCTCGGTGAAACACAAATTCATCATGGGAACCGCGGCCCAAACCTCAACCCCGTCTAAACGGGCACGCTTAATAATATCAACCGATTCTTTGCAGCTTATTCCCAATACCCGGAGCGGCACTTTCAACCACTTGGCTAACTCTATATCCGCCAGCAAGGCCGACGTTTCCGCAATCCTCGGAATTCCTTTCAATCCTAAATTTACACTCACAGCTCCTTCGTGGATTTGGCCACCCGCAACCCATTTCGGATTAAAAGGATGTACCAAATAAGGAATGCCCAATGAGTAGGCATATTCAATTAATTTCGCCCTAAAACCGTCGCTGCCATGCGCCCGCATTCCATCCGTTTGGGCCACCGTACCGGCTGTATACATATCGTAAACTTCCGCCATTTCTTTACCCTCACAAGACTCCGATGCTGCGCCTAAAGGAAGTATTTCTAGGGGGAAATGGGCAGAACGCTTCAATAACGCGGTGATTGAAGTGGCTTTTTCTGGCAAGGGATCAACGCCCGCAAAAACTGCCGATTGGGTAAATCCGGCGTAAATAGCTGCTTGAGCAAAACTATCTAAACGTTCCTTCCATTCCGCACCAGGATCGGGCAAAACCGCAAAACTATCACACCAACCCACAGATATAAATCCCCCTTGGGCATCTATTACTTGATCGGCATCTAATTTTTGGGAACTTATCTCAGAAATAATACCATCGGCCCACCTGATGGATACCAAAGATCCGTTTAACGGGTGATTTTTGGCCACCAATACACCATTGGTAATTGCAATTGAAGTAGACATGGAACTGCGAAATTAACGATTTGTTCGCAATACGAATACGCTCAAAATTAGTTCTAACAAAAGCAACACAAGAATGCTGTAAATCCAAATCGAATTGGTGTTACCGGCAACCGTGCCTCCTTGGTATTGAGCCACCCATTCAGGTGGTCCAATACGACTGCAATTTTTAGCCTCAAAAAATGCTTCCGCCGATATTCCTCCATCGGAACGCTGTTCCCCGCGCGGGGCGTTCATCGCAACCGTTACAGAATCTGAGCCATCCGACTTAACAACTTGTATCCATCCCGCAGGCATCACCGACTCCTCCCCTCCTGCTGTAAAACACAACTGGGTACGATTCGTTCCCAATGAGGTTCCCCATACTTGGCCGTCTTTTTTTAATTGCACCGCATCCTGTGCGCGGAATCGATCTGCTGCCGGCAAAGGAATCCATTCCTGTCCCCAAAACGCACAAACCGCTTCTTTCGAAGCGTGCGATGAGAGCAATATTGGTCCCAAAACCCCTACAAACCAGGCACTTTTTCTAAAATCGCGCATGCCTTCAGTATAATCTGACAAAAACAACCACAAACGGCCCTCACCAACTTCCTTTTGAATGAGGAAATCTTTATCGCCAGCGGTAATGAGGATGCGCGACCAATCCCGATTGGTTTCATATGGATATTGGTACAAACGATTAAATCGCGGCAACACATTTTTACCATCTAAATAAGTCTCCAAAGAGCTCGAAAAGGGCTCTTGTCTGAAACTTCTAAAATCCAATTCACCGCTTACGCTGCTGGGTTCGAGGCGTTCCCAACTTCCCCCGTTAAGCAAATTAAACGGCGGCGCCAAATCCGGTAAATACGGTATAACCACACAGGAATGACCCAGTTTTGTATGATCTAAGGCCGCCTGAATGTCTGTTTTTTTATTTCCGGAGGAAGCCAACAGAACGACTTGGGCCTGCTCCAAAGTATCGGTGCGCTGCAAACGATCGCCTAAGGTTTCAAGCAAACGATCTAAGTCGGATACCGGCCCGTCGGACCGAAGAAACACCTTAATTTTCGATGCATTTACGCCATGTAGAAACAGCTGATTATCGGGTTCGTAGGCATCTTTGGGTAAAGTCAAACGCATGCGCGCTACCTCAAACTTCGGCAGGGTTAACGTAAGTTGTACCGAACGCATATCTGGCTCGAAACGTACCGACCTGTTGCCAAAATACCCGTTTTCATCATATAAATTCACGAAAAATTCGGCTTTCTTCCCCGTAAAATTGCGCGAAATCTTTACTTCATAACGACCTTCCAAGGCATCCGAGCAATACGCCGTATCCAAGCTGTAATTCCCGGCACGCTTGATTCCAAAATCCACAAATTGATAGGTCGATTGGCTGTCTATCCAAGGGCTCAAATTCTCGTAAATATCGGCATCTAAATCGCTTATTACAAACCAATTTACCGCACTCTTCTTACTCGCAATACTTTCAAATAGGGGAAATAAACGGCCATTGATAAGGGGCTTGGAATAATTGCGGACCCGCGAGATCGCCTGAGCCGGCGTTAGTATTTCTTCGGACTGAAACACATTATCGACCCAATAAATGGTGCGGGTTTCTGGTAGTTGTTTTAGCCAATTTAGGGCCTGGATTTTAGCGCGTTCAATGGGTATTTGACCGAGCGCATCGGCTTCCCACATACTAGGCGACGCATCCCAAATGACGCCTAAATTAGCGGTTTGACTGTCTGAATTGGTTGAAACATTTTGACAAGTAGGCTGCGCAAAAACCCAAGCGAGCGCAAAAACCAAGAGCAGGCGGTTAGCCAGCAAAAGGTAATGTTTGATTTTATTGGTACTTTGGGTTTCCTTTAGGAGTGATACGAGTCGAAACACCCCAGGAAAATAACGGGTTTGTTGTTTCCGAAAGCGAAGAAGATGGACCAATAGTGGCACCAACAACAACAGAAAAACCCATGCGTATTCTGGATGTTGAAAGCGCATCATACATTTAGAAAAGTCCGTTCAAGGTACTTTCTACTTGATTAATGATATAGGATAGGTCGTCGGGATTCTCTTGAAAATTCATTTCGTCGGTGTTGAAAATCAATAGAGGTCCCATTTTGTAATCGGCGATCCACGCTTCATAGCGTTCATTGAGTCTTTTTAAATAATCCAAGCGTATGGCATCTTCGTAATCGCGGCCTCTCATTTGAATTTGATCAACCAACTTAGGAATTCCAGCCCGCAAGAAGATGAGCAAATCGGGAGGTTCAATTTGTTGTTTGATATTATCGAAGAGTTTGTTATAATTCTCGAAATCACGCGTACTCATTAATCCCATGGCATGAAGATTGGGAGCGAAGATATAGGCATCTTCGTAAATCGTTCTATCTTGGATTACCGTTTTCTCGGCTTTTCTAATTTCTTGAATGCGCTGCCAACGGGTATTTAAAAAATAAACTTGAAGGTTAAAACTCCAGCGTTGCATATCCTCATAGAAGTCTGATATATATGGATTTTCATCCATGTCTTCTAACTGAACATCCCAATGGTAATGTTTGGCCAACAAATTGGTTAAGGTGGTTTTACCCGCCCCGATATTTCCTGCAATTGCAATGTGACGAGCCATATTGCAATATTAAGTCCGCAAGCCCCCCCTTTGCAACAAACCACCGTATAAAAGTTTTACACAGCAGCGATACCCACCGTTAAACCCACAAATTGGTGGTAAATTTGCAGCAAAATGAAGCAAACCCAAACCGCAAAGCCGCGCAAAACCAATCAATGGGTCATGCTCGTTCGCTTACTGCAAATGGCAAAAGAGCAGCGTAAAGGGATTATTCTAGCTGTTTTCCTCACTATTTTTCAATCACTATTTACGGCACTGCAGCCTTATTTATATAAAATCATCATAGACGAAGTTATTATTGCCCAACAGTTTCAGTGGTTAGCAGCTGCTTGTGGCGTTTTGTTGGCGTGGTTATTAGTTCAGGCCTTACTGGGCTTTTACAATTCTTATTTGTCTGCCGTTATTGCCCAAGGGGTAATTTTAAAATTACGACAGCATGTTTACGAACATTTGACCAAATTAAAATTACGGTTCTATGATCGCACGCCCGTAGGTACCGCAGTTACCCGAAGTATTTCAGACATTCAAACAATAACCGACCTTTTCGCATCGGGCGTTATTACCATTTTAGGCGACATGATTCAAATCATAGCCATTTTGGCGTGTATGTTCTATATCAATGTGAAGCTCACCTTTTTAACCATTACGGTAGTCCCTATTTTATTATACAGCGCCAATGTTTTTAGAAAAGGCATCCGTGATACCTTCCAAGAAGTGCGCAATCAGGTTTCGAATCTTAACGCATTTTTACAGGAACGCATCACAGGTATGCAAATTGTGCAGCTTTTCAATCAGGAAAAACGCGAGTATGAAAAATTCCAAGACATTAATAAAAAGCACAAAGACGCCAATATCAAGAGTGTTTTTTATTACAGTGTATTTTTTCCCGTTGTAGAGGTATTGGTAGCCTTATCCTTTGCCATAATTATATCGTACGGAAGTTTATTGATGTTCGAAAGTCAGCTAAAATTAGGTGAAATAACTGCTTTTATTATGTTTGTCAATCTGTTTTTTCGACCCATCCGAGCCATAGCCGATCGATTCAACAACATACAAATGGGAATAGTGGCCGCTGAGCGCATTTTCGACTTACTAGACGACACCAACAACTTAGAACCTTCCGGTTCCTTTATAGCACCCCCATTAAGTGGTCATATCGAGTTTAAAAACGTGTGGTTTTCTTATAACCCCGATGAATGGATTATAAAAGACCTAAGTTTTGAGGTGAAGCCAGGAAAGTCGCTGGCATTGGTTGGGGCAACTGGGAGCGGAAAAACCAGTGTGGCTAATTTGATTACCCAATTGTATCAGCATCAAAAGGGCGACATTCTCATTGATGGTCGGGAAATTAATACGTATAACATAGCGTCGCTGCGACATCGAATTGCTTTTGTGCTGCAAGACGTATTTTTATTTTCGGGAAGCATACGGAGCAATTTAGCCCTAAAAAATGACGCCGTATCAACCGAAAGTATCATTGAAGTGGCCAAAAAGATGGGTGCCTTTGATTTTATAGATGCCTTACCTGGCGGATTTGACTTTAACGTTATGGAGCGCGGCTTGAGTTTATCGCAAGGACAGCGACAGTTGATATCGTTTATTCGAGCAATTGCCGTTAATCCCGATATTATTGTTTTGGACGAAGCCACAAGCGCCATAGATTCCCAAACCGAACATTTAATACAAAAGGCCATTGAAATCTTATTGCTAAATCGGTCAGCTGTTGTCATTGCACACCGATTGAGCACGATTAAACATTGCGATGAAATTATGGTCTTAGAACGCGGCAGCATCAAAGAAAAGGGCAATCATGCGTATTTAATGAACCTAAAAGGTGCGTATTACGACTTATACCAAACGCAATTGGATTCAAGCAACGAAGTCATTTAGACTTTAGTTTTAGTACCATACGTACTACTTAGGCATTGCCTATGTAAATATTACAGAGTGGTAGCGAGGTCAACTAGAATTTAGCTTCAAACGCGATACGTATATCTTACGGTTTTGCCTTGGTATGTGTTAAAGAGCGGTGCATGGTTGTCATGCCTAGCGAACATCGCCACTATTAAGCGGTATATCAGGCAACACAAACAGATAAAGAATCAATTGAATCTCAAATAATTCCCCAAAAATAAAAAGAACTGCTCAAAAGACGAATAACTTCCCATTTAAACAAAAAGGGCTGCCCATAAGACGAATCACTTCTCAATAAAATAAAAAGAACTGCTCAAAAGACGAATAACTTCCCATTTAAACAAAAAGGGCTGCCCATAAGACGAATCACTACTAAATAAAATAAAAAGAAGTGCTCAAAAGACGAATAACTTCCCATTTAAACAAAAAGGGCTGCCTCAATTCTTGAGGCAGCCCTTTTTGTTTAAGCATTGATTGTGTTTATTCGGCAGTCGTTAATTTAGATGCCATCAATCGATCGTACTCTTCTTTAGAACCGGTAATGAGGTTGTCGAATCTACGGATACCCGTTCCTGCAGGAATCAAATGTCCTACGATTACGTTCTCTTTCAAACCTTTCAACTCATCGATTTTACCAGAAATAGCCGCTTCGTTCAATACTTTCGTGGTTTCCTGGAAGGAAGCCGCGCTCATAAAGCTTTGGGTTCCCAAAGAAGCTTTGGTAATTCCTTGCAATACAGGCGTAGCCGTTGCAGGCACCGCATCGCGATACGCAACTACTTTTTTGTCTTGACGGCGCAGGGCACTATTTTCTTGGCGCAGATCCTTTAAACTTACGATTTGACCGCCGTGCATTACTGTGCTTTCGCCAGAATCTGTCACGAATTTCTTATCGTAAATCCAATCGTTTTCTTTTTGAAGAACCCACTTATCTGCGGCTTCTCCTTCAAGGAAACGGGTATCTCCTGGATCCATGATTTCCATTTTCTGCATCATTTGACGCACGATTACCTCGATATGCTTGTCGTTGATTTTTACCCCTTGAAGATTATATACTTCTTGGATTCCATTCAACACATAACGCTGTACGGCCGCTGGTCCTTCTACACGCAAAATATCTTGCGGTGTAATAGCTCCGTCGGAAAGGGGTTGACCCGCACGTACATAATCGCCATCGTGTACCAAGATGTGCTTAGAAAGCGAAACTTGATAATGTTTAACTTCATTGTCTTTAGACGTTACGATAATCTCTTGATTACCACGTTTAGAAACTCCGTACGTTACCACACCATCAATTTCAGCAACTACAGCAGGATTCGACGGGTTACGGGCTTCGAAAAGCTCCGTTACACGCGGTAAACCTCCTGTGATATCTCGGGTACGCGTTGCAGAACGCGGTATTTTCGCCAAAACATCTCCGGCTTTCACCGTTTGACCATTTCTAGCAACTAATACCGATTTCATAGGCATGTTAAAGATTTTGAGATTATCTTCTTTATCGGATACGCGGAATACAGGAACTTTGGTTTTGTCTTTACTTTCGGTAATTACCATTTCAGACAAGCCCGTTTGATCGTCACCTTCTTCACGCATGTTAATGCCTTCGATAATATTTTCATACTCCACTACCCCGTCGATATCTGAAATGATCAAAGTGTTAAAAGGATCCCAGTTACAAAGTATGTCACTTTTCTTAACTTTCTGTCCTTCAACAACCTGTAATTCAGCACCGTAAGGAATGTTGTAGGTAGTAATGATATTTTTACCTTTTGCATCCAAAATTCTAATTTCTCCAGAACGACCTAATACAACTTCAGTATTTTTAGCTCCGTCTGCGGTATCCTTACCTTTGCGGGTAACGGTACGCATACCATCAAAACTAACGATACCTTCGTATTTGGTATCCATCGTATTTTCCGCCGCAATGTTAAGAGCCGCACCACCCGTGTGGAACGTACGAAGTGTTAACTGCGTACCTGGTTCTCCAATTGATTGCGCTGCAATAACACCCACCGCTTCACCAATTTGAACTTTACGACCTGTAGACAAGTTACGACCATAGCAACGGGCACAAACACCACCTAAAGTTTCACAAGTCAAAACGGAGCGAATCTCTACCTCGTCTATTCCAGAATCTTCAATAGCGTGTGCAATTTCCTCGTCAACCGTTTCACCAGCACCAACGATTAATGCATTGGTATCGGGATGGTAAACGTGATCCAAAGCGGTACGACCTAATATACGATCAAAAAGAGGCTCTGTAATTTCATCGTTCGTTAAAATAGGCGTCATGGTAATACCACGTAGGGTACCACAATCATCCATAATAATAACTACGTCTTGAGCTACGTCATGCAAACGACGTGTTAAGTAACCCGCATCGGCTGTTTTCAAAGCGGTATCGGCAAGACCTTTACGCGCACCGTGGGTAGATACGAAATACTCCAATACATTCAAACCTTCTTTAAAGTTGGAGATAATTGGATTCTCAATGGTATCCCCAGAACCACTATTGCTATTCTTTTGAGGTTTTGCCATCAATCCACGCATACCACCTAACTGACGAATTTGCTCTTTAGAACCACGAGCTCCAGAATCCAACATCATGTAAATCGGATTGAAACCCTGATCGTCATTCTGCAAATCAGTAATTAAAACACGTGCCAAATGATTGTTCACACGTGTCCATAAGTCAATTACCTGATTGTATCGTTCGTTATTAGTAATGAAACCCATATCGGCATTCGATTGAATTTCCAATACTTCTTCCATCGCTTTGTTTACCATCTCTTCCTTTTGGTCTGGTACTTTAACATAACTTAAGTTAAAGCTCAATCCACCGCGGAACGCATAATGGAAACCTAAATTTTTGATATCGTCTAGGAAATCAGCTGCTGCTGCCACACCAGAAATACGAATTACTTCAGAAATTATATCACGTAGATTCTTTTTCTTCAATAATTCATTGATGTAACCCACTTCCGTAGGAACCACTTCGTTGAATAATATACGACCAACAGTGGTATCAATAATTTTGTAAGACAACTCTCCGTTTTCACGAACACGAACCCTACATTTAATACCGGCATGCAGTTCTGCACTGCCTTCATTGTACGCAATAATTACTTCCTCAGGACCATAGAAAGTTAAACCTTCCCCTTTTACCGGCTTAATAGCGGTACCTACTCTGTGTTTGGATATGTAATACAAACCCAAGATCATATCCTGGGAAGGAACCGTAACAGGGGTACCATTGGCTGGGTTCAAGATATTGTGAGAGGCCAACATTAACAATTGGGCTTCCGCAACGGCCGCGTTTCCTAAGGGAACGTGAACCGCCATTTGGTCACCGTCAAAGTCAGCGTTAAATCCAGAACACACCAAAGGATGCAGCTGAATTGCCTTTCCTTCTATCAATTTAGGCTGGAAGGCCTGGATTCCCAAACGGTGCAAAGTAGGTGCACGGTTTAATAACACAGGATGACCTTTCAAGATATTCTCTAGGATATCCCAAATTACAGGATCCTTTTTCTCAACAATTTTCTTAGCCGTTTTAACAGTCTTTACAATACCTCTTTCAATCAGTTTACGAATGATAAAAGGTTTGAAAAGTTCCGCCGCCATGTTCTTAGGAAGTCCACATTCATTTAATTTCAATGTAGGACCAACCACGATAACCGAACGACCTGAATAATCAACACGCTTACCCAATAAATTTTGACGGAAACGACCTTGTTTACCCTTTAGCATATCGCTTAAGGACTTCAAAGGACGATTGCCTTCACTCTTTACCGCACTGGCACGACGTGTATTATCCAACAATGAATCTACCGCTTCCTGCAACATGCGCTTCTCGTTGCGCAAAATCACATCAGGTGCCTTTATTTCTACCAATCGTTTTAAACGGTTGTTACGAATAATAACACGACGGTATAAATCATTTAAGTCGGAAGTCGCAAAACGACCGCCTTCCAAGGGAACTAATGGACGTAACTCGGGTGGGATTACAGGCAACATTCTCAAAATCATCCATTCGGGGCGATTTTCTCCTGTTGTTTGCGCGCTGCGGAAGCTTTCAATTACTTTCAAACGCTTCAACGCTTCTTGCTTGCGCTGCTGCGATGTTTCCGTCGCCGCTTGCAAACGCAAATCGTAACTCAATTTATCGAGTTCAACCCGTTGCAATAAATCTTCCAACGCATCTGCACCCATTTTGGCAACAAATTTATTGGGATCTTTATCGTCTAACATTTGGTTCTCTTTTGGAAGAGAATCCAAAATGTCGAGGTATTCTTCTTCCGTTAAAAGGTCAAGATTATTTACACTTTCAACAGTACCTGGTTGAATAACCACATAGCGTTCGTAATAAATAACCATATCCAATTTCTTGGTAGGAATACCCAATAGGTAACCGATTTTGTTAGGCAAGGAACGGAAATACCAGATGTGCGCTACAGGAACTACCAAATGGATATGTCCCATGCGCTCGCGACGCACCTTTTTCTCTGTTACCTCAACACCACAACGGTCACAAACGATTCCTTTGTATCGGATTCGCTTGTATTTTCCGCAATGACATTCGTAATCTTTGATAGGACCGAAAATTCGTTCACAAAACAGTCCGCCCATTTCGGGTTTGTAACTGCGATAGTTAATAGTTTCGGGCTTGGTTACCTCACCAAAGCTGCGACGTAATATGATTTCAGGGGAGGCCAGTGAGATACGGATCTTACTGAAGTTACTCCCGATTTTTTGACTTTTTTTCTGAATTTGCATCTTCTTTTTTTATGCGGGTTAATCCAAAAAGGAAACTTCTAATCCCAATCCGCGAAGTTCGTGGATCAGTACATTAAACGATTCTGGGGTACCAATTTGCGTGATGTTATCGCCTTTTACGATTGCTTCATAGGCTTTCGCACGTCCGGCGATGTCATCAGACTTAATGGTTAGAATTTCACGTAAGATGTTAGAAGCACCAAATGCTTCCAAGGCCCAAACCTCCATCTCACCAAAACGCTGTCCTCCAAATTGTGCCTTACCACCCAATGGCTGTTGGGTAATAAGCGAATACGGACCGATAGAACGCGCGTGCATCTTATCGTCTACCATGTGTCCTAATTTCAGCATATAACTTACCCCTACAGTGGTCGGTTGATCAAATTTCTCACCCGTTAAACCATTGTTTAAGTAAACCAAACCATTTCTTGGAACACCGGCTTTGTCTGTATATGCCTGAACCTCATCTATCGTGGCACCATCGAAAATAGGGGTTGAAAACTTAATTCCTAACTCCATTCCGGCCCATCCTAGAACAGTTTCGTAAATCTGACCCAAGTTCATACGAGAAGGTACACCAAGTGGATTCAATACGATGTCCATAGGCGTACCGTCATCTAGGAAAGGCATGTCCTCAGGGCGCACAATACGGGCAACAATACCCTTATTTCCGTGACGTCCGGCCATTTTATCTCCTACTTTCAGTTTACGCTTATTGGCTACATATACTTTTGCTAATTGAAGAATACCAGTTGGTAATTCGTCTCCAACACTTATGGCATACTGTTCGCGTTTGAAATTCGTTACTTTTTCATTGTACACGTTAATAAAATTGGTTAACAAACGTACAATCAAACCGCTCTTATCATCATCCGCCAACCAATTGTAATAATTGACGTTGGTGTAATCGATTGATAATAGGCTTTTTTGAGAAAATTTGCTTCCCTTAGGAATCAATTCCTCGCTGTACATATTATAAACACCTTGACTGGTTTTACCATTCACGATATTGAACAGCTTTTTAACCAATTCGTCTTTCAAACGTGCCAAATCTTTATGGTGCTCGTCTTCCATTTTCTGAAGCTTTGCTTTGTCATTGGCGCGGGTAGTTTTATCTTTTTTGATTTTGCTGAATAGCTTTTTCTCGATAACTACACCCTGTGCTCCTGGAGATGCTTTAAGCGATGCATCTTTAACATCACCCGCTTTATCTCCAAAAATAGCACGCAATAACTTTTCTTCAGGCGATGGTTCGGTTTCACCTTTTGGTGTTATTTTACCGATTAAGATATCACCTTCTTTTACTTCGGCTCCTACGCGAATAAGACCATGTTCGTCGAGGTTACGCGTCATTTCTTCACTTACGTTTGGAATGTCGTTTGTCAATTCCTCTTCGCCACGCTTGGTATCGCGCACTTCCAATTCATATTCTGTGATATAAATAGTGGTGTACATATCTTCACGCACAACACGTTCTGATATTACAATCGCATCTTCAAAATTGTATCCCTGCCAAGGCATGTAGGCCACACGAAGGTTACGACCAAGGGCCAATTCTCCATTGTGGGTAGCATATCCCTCTGATAAAACCTGTCCTTTTAAAACGCGATCGCCTCTTTTAACGATTGGTTTTAAATTGATACAAGAATTTTGGTTCGTACGACGGAATTTAATTAATGAATATGTTTTTGTGTCTCCTGTGAAACTCACCAAATGGTCGTCATCGTTATAATCGTAACGAACGGTAATTTCATTGGCATCCACAAATTCAATTTCGCCATTACCTTCCGCAGTTACCATCGAACGGCTATCACGAGCCACTTTTTCTTCCAAACCGGTTCCCACAATTGGGGAATCTGGCACCAAAAGAGGCACCGCCTGACGTTGCATGTTCGAGCCCATCAAGGCACGGTTTGCATCGTCATGTTCAAGAAATGGAATTAAGGAAGCCGCAATAGAAACGATTTGGTTAGGCGCCACGTCCATATAGTCCAGCTGTGAAGGATCCATTAACGGGAAGTCACCCTCTTTCCGGCTTTTTACCAACTCAGTGATAAAGTTACCCTTACCATCTAATTCAGCGTTTGCCTGAGCGATTGTTTTACCGTCTTCTTCCTCCGCACTTAGGTAAACAATTTCACCTGTGATTTTACCTTGCTTTACCTCACGGTAAGGGGTTTCAAGGAATCCCATACCGTTAATTTTGGCATGCACACACAACGAAGATATCAAACCGATATTCGGTCCCTCCGGAGTTTCAATGGTGCACAAGCGACCATAATGCGTGTAATGCACGTCACGAACCTCAAAGCCCGCACGTTCACGACTCAAACCACCTGGTCCTAGGGCGCTCAAACGACGTTTGTGCGTAATTTCCGCTAGGGGATTGATTTGATCAAGAAACTGCGATAACTGATTGGTTCCAAAGAATGAGTTAATTACCGATGATAAGGTTCGGGCATTTACTAAATCTTGAGGCGTAAATACTTCGTTATCACGAATATTCATTTTCTCACGTATCGTTCTAGCCATACGGGCCAAACCAACACCAAATTGCGCGTACAATTGCTCACCAACGGTACGAACACGACGGTTGGAAAGGTGATCAATATCATCTAATATTTCAGAACCATTGTACAAATGGATCAAATATTTGATGATTGAAATAATATCTGCTTTGGTCAATACACGAACGTCCATAGAGGCGTCGAGTTTTAACTTTTGGTTAATACGGTAACGTCCTACTTCTCCCAAGTCATATCGCTTGTCGGAGAAGAACAGTCTTTCGATAATACCACGAGCAGTCTCCTCGTCCGGAGGATCTGCGTTCCGTAATTGACGGTAAATCACCTCTAAGGCTTCTTTACCATTATTAGACGTATCCTTTTGGAGGGTATTGTAAATGATACTGTAGTCAATATCACCTTCTCCTTGGGTACTCAAAATGATTGATTTTACACCAGCGTCTACGATTACATCGATATGATCTTCGAGTAATTCGGTATCGCGTTCTAGGATTACTTCATTACGCTCGATAGAAACTACCTCACCGGTATCTTCATCTACGAAATCTTCAATCCAAGTACGTAAGACACGCGCGGCTAATTTACGACCTAAAACACGTTTAAGTCCGGCTTTGGAAACTTTTACTTCCTCGCTCAGACCAAAGATGTCTAGAATATCTTTATCGCTTTCAAAACCGATAGCACGTAGTAACGTGGTTACGGGGAACTTCTTTTTACGATCAATGTACGCGTACATTACCGCATTCACATCGGTTGCAAACTCAATCCAACTTCCTTTGAAAGGGATAACCCGAGCCGAGAAAAGTTTAGTGCCATTCGAGTGAATACTTTGTCCGAAAAACACTCCGGGTGAACGGTGAAGCTGACTTACGATAACCCGTTCAGCGCCGTTGATTACAAAGGTACCATTCGGTGTCATGTAAGGTAGTGTACCTAAGTATACATCTTGAACGATGGTTTCGAAATCTTCGTGTTCGGGATCGTTACAACTTAAACGTAATTTTGCTTTTAGCGGAACTGCGTAGGTCAATCCGCGATCGATACACTCCTGTATCGTGTAACGCGGTGGATCTACGAAGTAATCCAAGAATTCCAAATTGAAAATATTCCGCGTATCATTGATAGGGAAATTCTCACGGAAAACTTTGAACAAACCTTCACCTTCACGCAAATCGGAAGGCGTATCTAGTTGGAAAAACTCTTGGAACGATTTCAACTGAACATCCAAGAAGTCTGGGTATTCGATGGCATGTTTTACCTTACCGAATGCGACCCGTTTATTTTGAAGTGTACTCAATGTGGTGTGTTTTTTATTTGACAATGGAGCAATTTGGGGGCGTAAAACGCCCAAAAGCCCCTCGGGTTTACCGGGGGCTTTGGCGTGTTGTTAGAGTCGGATTACTTGATTTCAACATCAGCACCGGCATCCTTCAATTTAGCTGCGATATCTTCTGCTTCCGCCTTAGATATTTTTTCTTTCACAGCTTTAGGAGCACCGTCTACTAATTCTTTCGCTTCTTTCAAGCCAAGACCTGTTAAATCTTTTACTGCCTTCACTACTTGAAGTTTTCCTGCACCTGCATTTTTCAAGATTACATCAAACTCGGTTTGCTCAGCAGCAGCCTCAGCACCATCACCACCCGCAGGGGCAGCAACAGCTACAGCAGCAGCAGCAGGTTCAATACCGTGCTCTTCTTTCAAAATTTGAGCTAGTTCGTTTACTTCCTTTACAGTGAGATTTACCAACTGGTTCGCGAATTCTTTTAAATCTACCATTGTTATACGTATTTAAGTGTTTGTTTTAGTTTAAATTTTAGTTTATGATTCTCTTTCAGATAGGGCTTTAACCAAACCTGCAATTTTCTGACCTGCGTTGGCTTGTAACGCACCAATAACATTCTTAGCAGGAGATTGTAATAAATGGATGATATCACCAATAAGATCTTCTTTGCTCTTCAGGTTAATTAAGTTCGTTAACTGATCGTCTCCGATAAACACACTGCTATCGACCCAAGCACCCTTTAATTGGGGCTTATCTGTTTTTAGGCGGAAGTTTTTGATGGCATTGGCCGGGGCTTTTACATTCTCAGCGAACATAACACAGGTAGTTCCTGATAACACCGTAACCAAATCACCAAAATCTTTGTCGCTCTGCTCCATGGCTTTGCGGATTAGGGTGTTTTTAACCATGCGCATGCTTACACCATTCTGGAATAACATACGACGAAACGCGTTGGTCTTTACAGCGGATAATCCGTCTGTATCAGCCAAGTATACGAAAGGGTTGCTGTTCAACGACTCAACCAATTCCGAAACGATTTGTTGTTTTTCTTGTTTGTTCATCGTATTTAGATTCCAGGGATTGATTTGATATCTATAGAAACACTTGGGCTCATCGTGCTGCTAACGAAGATACTTTTGAAATAAGTACCCTTTGCCGCAGAAGGTTTCAACTTGTGCAACACTTGGATTAATTCAATCGCATTTTCATTCAACATTTGTGAGTCAAATGAAACCTTTCCTACCGAGGCGTGAATAATGCCGGTTTTATCAACTTTAAAGTCAATTTTACCTGCTTTTACTTCAGTAACGGCCTTACCTACTTCAGTAGTAACGGTACCGCTCTTAGGGTTTGGCATAAGGTTACGAGGACCTAATATTTTACCTAAACGACCAATCTTCGCCATTACAGCAGGAACTGCCACAATAATGTCGATGTCTGTCCATCCGGCGCTGATTTTATCGATATAATCGTCTAATCCAACGTGATCTGCTCCAGCAGCTCTTGCTTCCTCTTCTTTGTCGGGAGTAACCAAGGCCAAAACGCGAACTGTTTTACCTAATCCGTGTGGAAGAGACGCAACACCACGAACCATTTGATTGGCTTGACGAGGGTCAACACCCAAACGCACATCCACATCAAAAGAGGAATCGAAGTTAGTTGAAGATATTTTCTTCAAGATATCTGCTGCTTCCACTAGAGAATACGATTTTGTAGTATCGTAGGCTTCCAATGCCACTTTTCTTTTCTTTGTTAACTTCATACTTAGAATGGAGAATCTCCGTTAATAGTTAAACCCATACTTCTAGCGGTTCCGGCTACCATTTTCATAGCAGACTCAACCGTGAAGCAATTTAAATCTGGCATTTTGTCGGTGGCAATCTGATGCACTTGATCCCAAGTGACAGAACCCACTTTTTTACGATTAGACTCTGCAGATCCTAATTTGATTTTACTTGCTTCTACCAATTGTATTGCTACAGGAGGTGTTTTTACAATAAATTCAAAAGATTTGTCAGAATAAACCGTGATTACTACCGGTAATACCTTACCCATCTGATCTTGGGTACGCGCATTGAACTGTTTGCAAAAATCCATGATATTGACCCCTTTTGCACCCAGTGCAGGACCAATCGGAGGTGAGGGATTCGCCATACCACCTTTTACTTGGAGTTTTACAAATGCTGAAATTTCCTTTGCCATGTTATACTGTTACTTACTTTTACGTTTACTTATAATTTCTGCACTTGATTGTAGTTAAGTTCTAGCGGAGTTCTACGTCCAAAAATCTTAACCATTACTTTTAATTTACGCTTCTCTTCTTGAACCTCTTCTATGATTCCGTCAAAATCGTTGAACGGACCGTCAACTACTTTCACAGCTTCTCCAATGAGGTAATGTTCGTCTGGACCGCTTTCCTCGGCACTTAAATCATCGGCAGTACCTAAAATACGATTCAATTCAGAAGGTCTCAAAGGTACAGGACTGTCTTTAGCTCCTAGAAAACCAACAACACCCGATACACCTTTTATTAAAGGCATTACCTCTGGATCACTAAAATCGGCTTGCACCAAAATATATCCAGGGAACGCATTTCTTTCTTTTATAACCTTTTTGCCATCTTTAACCTGATATACTTTCTCAGTAGGTATCAAGATTTCAGGCACAAACACAAGCTTCTTGTCGCGCTCTAGCTCGACTTCTATGCTGTGCTTTACCTTCTTTTCTTGTCCGGTAATTGCACGCACCACGTACCACTTATATTTGTCTTCAGTTGTTGTCATCGGATACGCTTATTTAAAGAGTTTGTAAAACTCTGTGGTCGAGAATCCAAGAATGCTATCAAGTCCCCATATAACCAATGAGAACAACAGGGATGCTACGATAACAATCCATGTACTTTCACGAAGTTCAGACCAGGTGGGCCAAGATACCTTGTTCACCAATTCGTCTTTCACTTCCCGGATATAATGGTTAATGCGATTTGCCATTTATTTCTTATTTTGTTGCACGGGCACTAGGATTCGAACCCAGATCAAAGGTTTTGGAGACCTCTATTCTACCATTGAACTATGCCCGTATAAAAAGGAGCGCAAGGCTCCTTTTTATTGTATAGCGATTCTTGCTATTAGTCTAAGATTTCAGTAACCTGACCAGCACCTACTGTTCTACCACCCTCACGGATAGCGAAACGTAAACCTTTTTCCATCGCGATTGGATTGATTAAGTCTACTGTAATAGATACGTTATCACCAGGCATAATCATTTCAGTACCTTCTGCTAGGGTGATTTCACCTGTTACGTCTGTAGTACGGAAATAAAACTGGGGGCGGTACTTGTTAAAGAATGGAGTATGACGGCCACCTTCTTCTTTGCTCAAAACATAAACTTCTGCTTTGAACTTTTGGTGAGGCTTTACAGACCCTGGCTTGCAAATAACCATACCACGACGGATATCGTTTTTGTCAACACCACGCAATAAGATACCCGCGTTGTCACCCGCTTCACCGCGATCTAACAATTTACGGAACATCTCAACACCTGTGCATACAGAATTGATTTTTGCGCCAAAACCAATGATTTCAACTTGGTCAGCCACGTTAACAACACCACGCTCGATACGTCCTGTAGCAACGGTACCACGACCAGTGATAGAGAAAACGTCTTCGATAGGCATTAGGAATGCTTGATCAACAAGACGGGGAGGAACTGGAATCCATGCATCCACTGCATTCATCAATTCCATAACCGTGTCTACCCACTTTTGCTCGCCGTTCAATGCACCTAGTGCAGAACCACGAATAATAGGAGTGTTGTCGGAATCGAATTCATAAAAATCTAATAGTTCACGCATTTCCATTTCAACTAGGTCTAACAACTCTTCGTCGTCTACCATGTCTACTTTGTTCATGAATACCACCAAACGAGGTACACCCACCTGACGCGCTAAAAGAATGTGTTCGCGTGTTTGGGGCATAGGTCCGTCTGTAGACGCAACCACCAAAATAGCGCCATCCATTTGAGCAGCACCTGTAACCATGTTCTTCACATAATCAGCGTGACCTGGACAGTCAACGTGTGCATAGTGACGGGTTTCGGTTTGGTACTCCACGTGTGCGGTGTTAATTGTAATACCACGCTCTTTTTCCTCAGGAGCTGAGTCAATAGAGTCGAATGAACGCGCATCGGAAAATCCTGCATTAGCCAATACGGAGGTAATAGCCGCAGTCAAGGTAGTCTTTCCGTGGTCAACGTGACCAACAGTACCAATGTTCAAGTGCGGCTTGGAACGGTCAAAGGTTTCTTTTGCCATAGTGTTTGTTGTTTGTTTGTGTTTTTAAATTGTGTTTGAGCCAATGAGGGGAATTGAACCCCTGACCTTTTCCTTACCAAGGAAACGCTCTACCCCTGAGCTACATCGGCTTTTAGTCGGCTTGCGCCGACTATATTCGAGCGGGAGACGAGGCTCGAACTCGCGACCTACAGCTTGGAAGGCTGTCGCTCTACCAACTGAGCTACTCCCGCAATTTTAGGTAAAAGCACATGTTAAGGTGGGGGCAAGTGGACTCGAACCACTGGACCCGAAGGAGCGGATTTACAGTCCGCCGCAATTGCCGCTATGCGATACCCCCTTTTGTTTGTTGTTTAAATGTTTTCGTCCAAGAAAGTTACCAATTTTCTTGTACATGCGCTTTTACCTTGAGCCACCAGTCGGGATCGAACCAACGACCTACTGATTACAAGTCAGTTGCTCTACCAGCTGAGCTATGGTGGCTTGTATGTTTCAGAACGATTTCCTTATTCAAATCTTTGGAGTGATTCTCAAAAAGGACTGCAAAAATAGACAATATTTCGAACTTTTCAAGAAGATCCTAATATTTTTTTATAAATATCCACCATCGTTGAAATCGTAACCCTTTTCTCCCTCCCGCTTCCTAAATTTGTGCGCTCCTTAATAATGGCTCTCTTAAAAAGTTCCTACACCAAACCCCTATTGGTTGCCCTCATCGCGGTTATTGCCGCGGCAGCTTTATACAAAAACCTCAATCAAACCGGCGATTACAATCCCGATATGTTTGCGCTGACCCAACCCGAACGCATAGATGCCTTTCGTTTTGTTCCCAACGACCCCAAAAGCGCCCCCCTGTATTTTGTAAAAAAGAACCAAGTTTGGTACGTCTACAATCAATACGATACCTTCCAGGCCGATTCTCAGAATGTTCAAATGCTGCTCTTTTGGGCCGTTAAAAAACTTAAAGTCCAACGACCCGTCAACGGACAGTC
>CAMBBZ010000027.1 GCA_945863965.1 Chitinophaga pinensis
AACCCAAAGCGAATGGGATAATGATGGACATTCCCCTTGTACCAAACTAATTCCCTTAGATCAATTGGAGCAGCGCATAGCCGAACTTAAACCTTACAGCAAAATTACAGTTGTATGTCGCAGTGGTGGCCGAGCAGGCAAAGCAGCCACATTCTTAAAATCCGCAGGATTTGAAGATGTTACCAATGCAGGTCCTTGGCAGAATGCAAACTGCGAATGATGAATGGTGAATTATGAATGATGAATGATGAATGATAAATGATGAGTTTTGTAAATGACATTACCTACAGTATCCACAAAAATGTGTCATTAAAAATACTTATTAATTCGATTTCCAAATTCAGGCGTTAAAACAATGAGGAATTAAGGTCAGTTTGTGAGTCTTCGTTTCCAAGGCTTTTCATTAGTTTTTGGCAGAAAACGACATTTTTATAAATCGACCTTCATTCCCCCACCCAATTCATAATTCACCATTCATAATTCATAACTCACCATTCATAATTCATAATTCATAATTCACCATTCATAATTCATAATTCATAATTCATAATTGATTCTTTCCTGTTTTCTCTTTTGTTGTAATTAGAATCCTCGTAATAATTTTCCGTATCTCTACAACATCCTTGGAAAGAGGCTCAAATTTGTCCCTACTTATAAAGTTTGTTGCTTGTAATAGTTCAAGCCAATAAAGGGTCTCATTTATTTCCTTTTGCGCGATTCCGAATTTGTGAATGAAATCAGCTCGTGATTCGGCATGTTCCGCCTCCCTAATTAAAGCCCCGACACTACTACCACTTCTGATAATCTGTTTGGATAATACAAATTCTTTTTTTTGTTGTAACTCAACCGCCAACTTTACAATATTTACCGCCAACTCAAAACTTTTATCCTTCACCACATTATTTCTTTGCATAATAGCCAAAACCCTTTTACAAGAAAAATCCCCCAATTTTGGAGGATTTTTCTTTAATTATTTATTGCATTTATCGCAAGATTCACCATTCATAATTCACCATTCATAATTGAATTACATATTCCGCCTATACTGCCCTCCAACTTCAAACAACGACTCTGTGATATCGCCGATGGTGCAGGATTTACAAGCTTCCATTAAATTGGCAAACATGTTGCGATTCGCAACGGCAGATTCTGTTAATTGCCTTAATTCCGCTTGGCCTTTTTCGTTAAATGCGCTTCTAACCAAACTCACCGTATTTATTTGTTGCTGCTTTTCCTCCTCGGTACTGCGGATGACCTCTCCTGGCCTCGTCGTTAAAGAGCCTTTGCTGCTTAAGAACGTATTCACCCCAATAATAGGATATTCGCCCGTATGCTTTAAGGTCTCGTAATACAAGCTTTCTTCTTGTATTTTACCCCGCTGGTACATGGTTTCCATCGCCCCTAAAACTCCGCCACGCTCGGTAATACGATCAAATTCCAATAAAACCGCTTCCTCCACCAAATCCGTCATTTCCTCAATGATAAAGGATCCTTGGGTCGGATTTTCATTCTTCGCCAAGCCCAATTCCTTGTTAATGATAAGCTGTATGGCCATTGCCCTGCGCACACTCTCTTCCGTAGGCGTGGTTATTGCCTCGTCATAGGCATTGGTATGCAATGAATTACAATTGTCGTAAATGGCATAAAGGGCTTGCAACGTAGTTCGTATATCGTTGAAGTCAATTTCTTGCGCATGCAAACTTCTGCCGCTGGTTTGAATATGGTACTTCAGCATTTGTGAACGCGCATTAGCCCCGTATTTTTCCTTCATGGCTTTCGCCCAAATTCGACGCGCAACGCGGCCAATTACCGCATACTCAGGATCAACGCCGTTACTGAAGAAGAAACTCAAGTTCGGAGCAAAATCATCGATATGCATTCCCCTAGATAAATAATACTCCACGTACGTAAATCCATTGGATAAGGTAAACGCCAATTGTGAAATAGGATTGGCACCGGCCTCGGCGATATGGTAACCGCTGATACTCACCGAATAGAAATTACGAACTTTCTGCGTAATGAAATATTCTTGCACATCGCCCATTAAACGGAGCGCAAACTCAGTACTGAAAATACAGGTATTTTGTGCTTGGTCTTCCTTTAAAATGTCCGCTTGAACGGTACCGCGCACTTGCGACAAGGTCCATGCCTTTATTTCTTCGTATACCGCTGATGGCAAAACCCGATCTCCCGTTACCCCCAACAACATCAATCCCAAACCGTCGTTACCCTCGGGCAATTCACCGTGATAAATAGGACGTGTTAATCCCAATTCCTTATATAAAGCATCAATTTTGACGTTAACCTCCGCTTCCAACCCATTTTTCTTGATGTACAACTCACATTGCTGATCAATGGCCGCGTTCATAAAATAGCCCAACAACATCGGCGCAGGACCGTTAATAGTCATAGAAACCGAAGTCATAGCATCGGCCAAATTAAAGCCACTATACAACTTTTTTGCGTCGTCTAAACAACAAATACTCACTCCCGAATTACCGATTTTGCCATATATATCCGGACGTAAATCCGGATTTCGACCGTACAACGTAACCGAATCAAAGGCCGTACTTAAGCGTTTGGCAGGCATGCCTTTACTCACATAATGGAAACGGCGATTGGTGCGTTCTGGACTGCCTTCACCAGCGAACATGCGCGTAGGATCTTCGCCTTCTCGCTTAAACGGATAAATACCCGCCGTGTACGGAAATGCACCTGGGAAATTCTCTTGCCATTTCCAGCGCAATATATCTCCCCAAGCTTCGTAACGCGGCGATACTACCTTCGGAATTTGTGAGTGGCTTAAACTCTCCGTATGGGTTTGAATGTTGATTTCTTTATCACGAACCTTAAAGGTATAGACCTCGTTTTTGTATTGCTGTCTTTGAGCCGCCCAGTTGTCTAGCAATTTGCGACTTTCGGGTGATAAAAGTTCATTCAAAGACTCATACTGCAATTGCAGCGCCTCAATTAGGCTGGCATCTTGCTTATTTTCTTGTAAATGCGCCAAAGTTTCGTGCACGCTGTACAAGCGTTGGGCAATGCGCTGTTGCGCGCGACCCCTATTGTCGTAAGACCTATTATTTTCAGCAATTTCCGACAAATACCGATTGCGCGAGGGGGGAATAATGAAAATCTTTTCGCTTAAATCGATTCCATTGGCCCAATTGCTGGCAAAACGACTGCCGGTTTTGGCATCTACAGTATCCATTATACAACGGTATAAGCTGTTCATACCGGGATCGTTGAATTGACTCGCGATGGTTCCAAAAACAGGCATCGTATCAGAGTCTACATCGAATAATTTATGATTGCGTTGGTATTGCTTGCGCACATCGCGAAGGGCATCCATGGCCCCGCGTTTATCGAATTTATTAAGCGCTACCACATCGGCAAAATCCAACATATCGATTTTCTCCAACTGCGTAGCTGCGCCGTACTCGGGTGTCATTACGTACAAACTGGCATCGCAATGTTCTGTAATCTGGGTATCACTCTGTCCGATACCGCTGGTTTCAACCACAATTAAATCATACCCCGCCACTTTTAAAATCGCCACGGCATCGTCTACGTGCGAACTCATGGCCAAATTGGCTTGTCGCGTTGCCATAGACCGCATATACACCCGGTCGTTGTGAATCGAATTCATGCGAATGCGATCGCCCAACAAGGCACCGCCTGTTTTGCGTTTGGATGGATCTATAGAAATAATCGCCATCGTTTTATCTGGAGAATCCAATAAAAACCGACGCACCAATTCATCAATTAAACTACTTTTACCTGCACCTCCCGTTCCCGTAATTCCCAAAACAGGGGTTTTCATGGGGGAAGCTTTCTCACGCACAGCGGCTAACGAGGCCGCATGCCGGTCTGGGAAATTTTCTGCAGCACTGATTAAACGCGCCACATTTTTATCGTTGCCCACACTCAATCGTTGCTCTTCTCCGCTTAACTCCGACCCTTGCGCATAATCACTCTGGCGCACCAAATCGTTAATCATTCCTTGAAGACCCATCTCACGACCGTCGTCTGGACTATAAATACGGGTAATGCCGTAATCCATTAACTCTTTTATTTCCTCAGGAAGAATAACGCCACCGCCCCCTCCAAAAATCTTTATATGTTCAGAACCCCGCTCTTTTAATAAATCGTACATGTATTTTAAGTACTCGATATGCCCCCCTTGGTAACTCGTCATGGCAATGGCATTGGCATCTTCTTGTATAGCCGTTTCCACTACTTCTTGTACGCTGCGGTCGTGGCCTAAATGAATTACTTCACAACCCGTACTTTGAATAATGCGACGCATCACATTAATCGCAGCATCATGACCGTCAAACAAACTAGCCGCCGTTACAATTCGTACTTTATGAATAGGTACATATACTTCCTGATCTAACATGCCGCAAATTTAACGCAAAACGGGCGAGTAATTGCCAATTTAAAGGGCCTCACTGTCTGAAATTTCCGCCAAATAACAAGCGCCCCGCATTCGTTTGTATTCAAATTTTAAATTTTCTACTTTTTTAGGGGGTAAGACTCTTTTCCGTGTCTTAATAATTATAACCCTAATCATTCCAACCAATGAAAAAGCAAACAATACCCCAATATATACAGCGCCCCATTTTCTTATTTATCTCATTCGTTTTCAGTTCCTTAATTAGTTCCTGTGAAACCGAAAACAACCCCAAGGCCGATGCCTACATCGATAAACAACAAATTGTATACAATGCCGAAATACGAACCGATTTAATTGTTTGGGATATTGATATCGATAACGAAAAAATCATTATTCCCAATAACGGATTAGACGACTTATTCCTGCCCTTTTCCCCACAGAACCTTAACGATGCCCAGAGCTTTCAAAATTTGAAGTTTTATATCGATCAATCCGCCCTATCACAAGCAGAAAAAGAACATGCGGCCCGTGCATTAATTCAATACGATATTCGTCAAACCGAAATAGTAGGCCTTACGCAAGAGCTCATTGATTACCAGCTTGACAGTTTGAAACGATACAAAATCGTTCTTTTAGCCCGATTGAACGGAGGTACATTGACGCAAGTCCAATATGACCAATTACTGACAAACTCAAAGGAAACATTTATCAAAACATTACGTCATAGCTACAATGAAAGTCGAATTCTAATCGCGAGTTCTCAGAATTTACACGAGGTACTCAGCGAATTGGAACGAACCCTTTCAAAAAAATCTTGGGATAGGTTGGTTTCCCTTGTGAAAAAATAACATAGAACGTTATTTTGGTTTAGTTTGGTAAAAGACGGGTCCCTAATACGGACCTTTCTTTTTTGTGTAAATTGCCGCATGAATTCCGCCCAATCGATGAAGCAATCGCTGCAATCTGATTTTCCCATAACCCCAGATCCGTTTTTAGCGCCCAACTCGAATCTTTTTTTCTTGGGATCTTGTTTCAGCGATGAAATGTCTCAGCGCTTCCATAATTTATACATCCCCACCCATACCAATCCCTTTGGCACCCTTTTCAGCCCGCAAGCCATCCGAAAGGCCTTGGAAATCTTCACGAAAGAACGTGAAATTCAATTAAGTTACACCGCCGATACCTGGCATTTCCTAGACGGGGCCAACCGATTTCAGCATGCCAATGAAACCCAACTGCGACATCAAATAACGCAACTCGCTCAATGGAGTCATCAAGCACTTTTGGACTCAAACGTGCTGTTTATCACCTTGGGTTCCGCCCATTATTACCAATGGAACCCAACCCAAGAATCGGTAGCCAACTGTCATAAAATTCCCCAAAAAGAATTCCAAAAAGCATGCTTTAAACCTGTAGAGGTGGAGCAAGATTTACAACAAATCGAAACCCTCATTCAGAAACATTACCCCCATTTAAAGGTGGTATACACCATTAGTCCCGTGCGACATTTACGCGACGGCGTTCGGGAAAATTCCCTCAGTAAATCCATTTTAAAAGTGGCGCTTAACGACCATATCGCCGCAAACCCACATCTCCGATATTTTCCTTCCTTTGAGATTTTCAACGAAGAACTTCGCGACTTTCGATTTTTCAAACCCGATTTAATGCATCCCAACCCATGGGCCACAGATTACATTTTTACCAGACTCATAGAAACCCACGCCCAGACCGCATTGCGCAACTATTTGTCTGCTGCGGAAGAGCGGCGTAAAGTGGAGGCTCACAAGAGTCACACCCGATTACAGCAGCTTGAAATAGATTCCACTTGGGATTCCCATCGGGAAGCGTTACTGAAACAAATAAATCTCGATTAAGGCTTTTCTGGCAGCTGTGCTTCCAAAAGACCGTCAATAATCTCGGATGTTCTGAGGTAAAGGGGTTCCACCGCTGTTAATTTTTCAGTTACATCTACTGCCATTGTTTTATTTTCGTCCAATTTCTTTTTTAAAGCCGCATATTCTACCTTAAAATTCAGAATATCTTCATCGTAGGTGCCCTTTTTTACTTCTTTCTCCAGTCCTTTTATCGAAAAAAACACATCTTCCGCCGCAAGTACGGTCTGCTTGTACTTCGAAGCCAAAGATTTATATACCCTGTAAACGCCGTTGAATTTATCGAAGGTTGCTTTATCGGTTTCGTTCAATTTGCTACCGTCTAAAAATTGTGCTTTGATTAATTGTTTCTCCATATCCGTTTTACGCTCAACAAATTCATCCATTCTGAATTTAAATTGAGCGCGCACAAATTGCAATTCGTTCCACAAGGTATCAACCGATTGCAACATCAAAACACGCGTTTCTTTTTCCGGTTTTTCAGAAGTACACTGCTGTAAGGGAAGGGTTAGGGCAAGTAGTACCGCAATAAAAACCCACGAATTTTGCCGAATTTTGTTGAAGATTTGATGCATCGTAATACAAATTTACAAAAAGCCCACCGTTTTCGATTTTTACGTGCCGTTTTTTGGCTCGGATTGACCGCATTTGGCGGACCTCAGATGCACTTGCCTTATTTTAAAAGAACTTTAGTGGACCGTTTGGGTTTTATAACCCACGATGAACTCATAGAAATCAACTCCTTTTGCAGTGCCTTACCGGGTCCCTCAACCACCCAAACCATCACCAGCATCGGACTTAAATTAGGGGGTACGCGCTTGGCGCTTCAAGCGCTCATTTTATGGGCACTCCCGGGCGCTTTAATCATAACCGCATTGGCGGTTTCTCCTAAATTTCTTGGTTCCAACGAATTGCAGTTTATGGGCTCCGCCGTTTTGGGATTTATGGCCTATGGTACCTATAGTATGTTTCAATGGATTCAGCCTTCTAAATTACATTATGCCATATTTTGGATATCGGGCCTTATTGGCTTTGCCATTCAAACCCCTTGGATATATCCCTTTAGTATGCTCGTGGCTGGATTTCTAGGCGCCCAATTGGGGGAGGCTCCCGTGCAACCATTCAAGGCTGCACACGTAACCATTAAATGGCGTAACCTTGCTTGGTTCGTAGGCATATTTTTTATTGTAGGCATAGCGGGATTCGTGTTTTCAAAATTTGAAAAAGAATCTAAATGGGTCGAACCTATTGTACTATTTGAAAACACCTATCGCAATAGCAGCTTATCTTTAGGCGGAGGACATGTCCTTGCTGCGATGACCGTAGAACAATACGTGAATCATACGCATCGCCTTTCCATGAATGAACTCAATGCCGGTATCGGTATTGTACAAGCCATTCCGGGTCCTAACTTCAATTTAGCCGCTTACGTGAATGCCGTTTCCATGAAAAACAGTGGCTTTTCTACGTTTTACCAAATTTTAGGGGCACTCATTGGACTTGTTGCCGTATTTCTACCTGGTACCTTATTTGTATTTTTCGCGTTTCCAATCTGGGAAAATATAAAATCGATTGACTTCCTGCAGCGCAGCCTACCCGCACTTTTCGCCGTTTCTGTGGGATTTCTCCTAACGGCTTCGCTCAGTATTGGAGGCGCGGTTTCCAACCAATGGTTTTTATGTAACCCTGAGCACAAACTCATACATCTCGGGGTATTGCTATTTACCGTTTTGGCATTGGCCAGCAAAAAAATACCCTCTCCGTTTATCGTTGCAGCCGCCCTTCTTGTAGGATGGGTTTTCCCTTAAGGTTTTTTTTGCGTATTTTCGAGACTTACACATGCACATCCGTCGGGTTTTAATGCTCATTTTTCTTTGGGGAAGTTTTATATCCTCCAAAGTAGCACACGCGCAAACACCCAAAAAAGAAAATCAGTTCATTCTTTTTACGGGCTTAGTGCTAACCTCAGATAGTTTAAAAGCAATACCCTTTGTAAATATTCGCAGTAACCGCCGGGGTTTAATTGGTTATACCGATGTGAATGGCTATTTCGATGTAGTTGTTAAGAGAGGCGATACGATTTTATTTCAACAAATAGAAAAAGTGGGATCTTGGCATGTAGTACCCGATACCCTAATGGGCAATCGCTACAGCGTGGTAAAACTATTGACCCAAGACACGGTGCATTTACCCGCCATTTTCATAAGAGCGCTGCCCCTAAAGTCCTTATTTAACCATGAATTTGTATCGAGAAGTGTTCCCGACGATGCAATGGAACGGGCTCGTAAAAACTTAGAGAGCGAGGCCATGAAGGAAGAACTGCGCATGAGACCTAATGATGCCCATCAGGCCCAATCATTGCTCACCCAACAACGGGCGCAACAGCTTTACTATTACCAACAAGCGCCCCCACAAAACTACCTCAGTCCCTTGGCATGGATGCAATTCTTTGAAGCCTGGAAACGCGGTGATTACAAGAAAAAACCAAAAAAGAAACCCTACGAATACATCAGCCCGTATTAATCCTAATTGGCAACTAACAATTGACAATTGACAATTAACAATTAACAATTGACAACTAACAATTGACAACTGACCATTGACCACTGACCACTGACCACTGACAACTGACAATTAAAAATTAACAATTGACAACTAACAATTGACAACTGACAATTGACAATTAATCAGACCTCCAAATCGTTCTTTTCGATCACCAAATTATCAATGATAAACTCTTGTCTTTCAGGGGTGTTTTTCCCCATATAATACTTGAGCAGCTTTTCTACGTTTGAGTCTTGTTTCAAAATCACGGGCTCCAAACGGATGTCTTCCCCAATAAAATTGGCAAATTCATGCGGGGAGATTTCCCCCAAACCTTTAAATCGCGTAATTTCAGGCTTAGGACCTAGTTTTTCAATCGCATCTACGCGTTCGCGGTCACTGTAACAGTAAATGGTTTCCTTTTTGTTTCTTACCCGAAAAAGAGGCGTTTGTAAAATATAAAGGTGTCCGTTACGAACCAAATCCGGGAAAAACTGCAGGAAAAACGTCATTAACAACAGGCGAATGTGCATGCCATCTACGTCGGCATCGGTAGCAATTACAATGTTATTATACCGAAGCTCGTCTAAAGATTCTTCAATATTTAACGCATGCTGCAAAAGGTTGAACTCTTCATTTTCGTAGACTACCTTTTTCTTGAGGCCATAACAATTCAAAGGCTTACCCCGCAAACTAAAAACGGCTTGTAAATCGGGATTTCTGCTTTTAGTGATGCTTCCACTCGCCGAATCTCCCTCTGTAATAAATAAGGTAGTATCGTGGCGCTCGTCTTTTTTCTGATCGGTAAAATGTATCCGACAATCGCGTAATTTTTTATTGTGTAAATTGGCTCGTTTCGCGCGCTCTTTGGCTAGCTTCTGAACCCCCGCCATGTCTTTGCGTTCTCGCTCGTTTTGTAAAATTTTCTTAATCAGCGCGTCGGCGACGGGTTGATTTTGATGCAGAAAATCATCGACATGCTTTTTAACAAATTCGAGCATGGCCGACTTCAATGAGGCACCACCGGGCTCCATTTCGGAAGATCCCAATTTGGTTTTGGTCTGACTTTCAAAAACGGGTTCAACCACCCGAATACTCACCGCCGCCGTAATGGACGCTCGAATATCGGCCGCATCGTAATCTTTTTTGTAAAAATCGCGAATCGTTTTTACATACGCCTCACGGAACGCTATTAAATGGGTTCCACCTTGCGTGGTATACTGACCGTTTACAAAAGAGTAATATTCTTCTCCGTAAGCCTCCGTGTGTGTAAATGCGATTTCAAAGTCCTCAGATTGCAAGTGTACCACCGGATACAAGGCATTCTCAGGCGTTACTTTACTTCCCAATAAATCCAAGAGACCGTTGCGAGACGCGTAGGATTCTCCGTTGTAAACCAGGGTTAATTTACTATTTAGGTAGGTATAGTTTTTGATTTGTTCAATGATAAAATCATGAATAAATCGGTAATTTTTGAAAATAGAGGCATCCGGCTCAAAGGTCATTCGCGTGCCGTTGCGCTCATTCGTGTCGGTTTCAGGCGCATCCAACACCAACTCACCCGCGCTAAATTCGGCGAGTTTTGTTTTTCCTTCTCGGAAACTTTCGACTCTAAAAAAGGAACTTAACGCATTCACCGCTTTCGTTCCCACACCATTCAGACCTACGCTTTTTTGAAATGCACGGCTATCGTATTTACCACCGGTATTGATTTTTGATACACAATCAATGACTTTTCCCAAGGGAATTCCCCGACCGTAATCGCGAATAATTACGCGTTTTTCGTCTATTTTCACATCGATGCGCTTGCCATTGCCCATCACGTGCTCGTCGATACTATTATCGATAATTTCCTTAATTAACACATAGATCCCATCCTCGGGCGATTTACCATCACCCAATTTGCCAATATACATTCCGGGACGCAAGCGAATATGCTCTTTCCAATCCAGACTTCGGATTTCGTTTTCGGTATACTGCGGAACCACGGGATTTTCACTCATGTTACAAGATTACAACCGATTTCTGGTTAGATGTACCCAAGTTTTTCACAACTTTGGCTGCTTTATTGTAATTTCGAGCCCATGAAAATTCGTGTGATTTTAGGTCTCTCTATTTTGATTTTTTGGGGAGCTTGTAACAGCAACATCGACAAAGAACTTACGTATATCAACAGCTTTTATGGTAAGGTATCGCCCACTCTAAAAGTCGATGCACTACCCCAAAACGCCGATAGTGCCTTATGGGCTTTTGCCATTTCGAATCCTAAAAATTCCCGATCCGATACATTTGCTTACCGAGCTATACAAATCAAATTGGCTCGTAACCGCTCACTACAAGCGGCCCAATGGGCAGAAGTATACCTAGAAACATTCAAAAAGAATACCAATCAACGCATTGATTTGTATCTAATGGCTGCGCATCATTACGAGCTGCATCAAGTTTACGACCGTGCCCTTGATTTGTACAAAAAATTCATCGTTGAATTCCCTGATCATGAAATTGCGCCACAAGCCAAACAAATGGTTGAATTTATTGAGAAAGGATTGGTTACACCCGAACAACAGTTAGAATACTTACTGAGTAAGAAACAGCCCCAATCATGACGCCCCATATTTTAGTCACCGGAGCCACTGGTTTCGTAGGCACGCATATGGTTCAACAAGCGCTGCGTTTAGGTTGGAACGTAGATGGCCTTAAACGGGCTCATAGCCCTGCCGATTTAGCCGACTCTATTGACCAATTTTACGAAGGAGTTGAAAACCCTGACATTACATTATTATCTGCGTTGAAAGCAGAATTAAAACCCTATTCAGACTTGGGCGGTAATTACAGCCCAAAAACCGCAGTCAAAAAAGGAACATTTCAATGGATTGAAGGCGATGCCCTCGATGTAGCCTCTTTATGTGACCTATTGGCCTTCCCGTACGACTACATCATTGATACCGCCGCTCTTATTTCTTTCAAATCCAGTGAAGACGAAGAAACGCTCAATACCAATCAATTAATTACGCGCCATGTCGTAAACGCGTGCTTGGTCAATAAACGTACCCATTTGGTGCACGTGAGCTCTATTGCCGCTTTAGGTAGGCCCGAAAACAACGAACCTATTACAATTAACGAAACCTGGGCCGATTCTCGTTTTAATACGCCGTATGCCTTAAGCAAACAGCTTTCCGAAATGGAAGTTTGGAGGGGTGCGCACGAAGGGTTAAACGTATTAATTGTTAATCCCGGCGTTATTTTAGGATATCTTCCCAAAAAAACAAGTTCCGCACAAATCATTAATGCGGCTAACGGTTTCAATCCCATCGTACCCCAAGGGTCTAATGGGTTCATTTTTGTAGAAGATTTGGTATTCCGCACCCTTGAACTCTTACAGGATGAGAGTCATTGGAATTGCCGACATTTAATGGTGAGTCACAACATTGGTTTTATGGATTTATTCAAAGCCATAAACAAAGTGAGTCGTAGAAACCCGTTTAAATTCAAATTGAAAAATCCGCTTTTCTCCTTTATTTATATCTTACTGTGGATATTAGAATTTCTACGTTTTGACCTTCCAATTAGCACGCATTTATTAAAAAGCACTAGGAAAAAAAGCGTTTACGACAACCGCATCGGTCATACACAATCCCGAAAATTCGTATAGGTTCTGATGGGACTACAACGCGATTACGACAACCGGATCAGAAAAACACAACTATGGAAATTCGCTTAAGCCCCAATAGTGCTTTTTGATTTAATCGAAACGTCCTGCACATAATCCAAAAAAAACAAAAAAGCCGTATCCCTTTTGAGATACGGCTTTTTATATGCGTTAAAAACGATTAGTAGCGGTACTCGTCGCGCTTGAACGGACCGTCAACGCTTACACCAATATAATCGGCTTGTTCTTGCGTTAATACTGTCAATTCAGCTCCAATCTTAGCTAAGTGCAATTTGGCCACTTTCTCATCTAAGTGCTTAGGCAACACATATACTTTATTTTCGTAGGTATGGGCATTGTTCCAAAGTTCTAATTGCGCTAAGGTTTGGTTGGTAAAGGAATTACTCATTACAAAACTAGGGTGACCCATAGCACAACCTAAATTAACCAAACGACCTTCTGCTAGAATAACGATTTCGTTACCGTTTACATTGAATACGTCAACTTGTGGCTTAACCGTATATTTACTACCACCGTGTGTTTTTTCAATCCAAGCCATATCGATTTCATTATCGAAGTGACCGATGTTACAAACGATTGCTTTGTCTTTCATAGCTTCAAAATGCTCAGCACGAACGATGTTACAGTTACCAGTAGCGGTAACGATAAGATCAACCAAAGGAATTGCTTTTTCTAAAGTCAATACCTGGAATCCGTCCATCGCAGCTTGTAGGGCACAAATAGGATCTACTTCGGTAACAATTACACGGGCACCTGCTCCACGTAAAGATTCAGCAGAACCTTTACCTACGTCGCCGTAACCACATACAACGGCTACTTTTCCAGCCATCATGATATCGGTTGCACGACGAATGGCATCTACCAAACTTTCTTTACAACCGTATTTGTTATCAAACTTACTTTTGGTTACACTGTCATTCACGTTGATACAGGGCAAAGGCAAAGTACCTTTTTCCATGCGCTCGTACAAACGAAGAACTCCGGTAGTGGTTTCTTCAGAGATTCCTTTGATTCCAGCTGCCAATTCAGGAAAACGGTCCAAAACCATATTCGTTAAATCACCACCATCATCTAAGATCATATTAAGAGGGGCGCGATTCTCACCAAAAAACAAGGTTTGTTCGATACACCAGTCAAATTCTTCATCGGTCATACCTTTCCAGGCATAAACAGGAATACCGGCAGCAGCAATAGCGGCAGCGGCGTGATCTTGCGTTGAGAAAATATTGCAAGAGCTCCAAGTCACCTCGGCACCTAATGCCTTCAAGGTTTCAATTAGAACAGCCGTTTGGATGGTCATGTGCAAACAACCAGCGATGCGCGCACCGGCTAAGGGTTGAGACGCACCGAACTCTTCACGGAGCGCCATTAGACCGGGCATTTCTGCCTCGGCCATATTAATTTCTTTTCTACCCCACTCAGCTAGTGAGATGTCTTTTACTTTGTACGGAATATAGGTTTGTGTTACAGACATAATCTATTTATGGTGCAAAGGTAAATGATTAAATTTAATTTAATGTTTAAGTTAACGCTCTGAAAGCATCAAAAACCACAATTGCAACCGCCTGATTTTTTAGGCCTGGATTTTTGCACGCCGCATCCACCCATCGATACCGTTAACGCAATAATTGCGATAATCGCAATTATCCGACCCATTATTTTTTTCGATATCATAAAACGAAAATACGTATTTCAGCTAAATATCAGACCTTTGTACCCACAAAAAATAATACATGACCTATTTAAGCATTATCGACTTTGCCAGTGACTGGCTTTTTCATTTGGATGAAAAACTACAATTCTTGGTACAAGAATACCGATACCTTACTTATTTTATATTGTTTGCCATTGTGTTTACCGAAACTGGATTGGTAGTAATGCCGCTGCTTCCTGGGGATTCTCTCCTCTTTGCGGCGGGTTCTATTGCAGCACTCGATAACACCCTAAACGTCTATATTCTAATACCTCTTTTAATTTTAGCTGCATTGCTGGGCGACAACACCAATTACCTGATTGGTTCGAAAATTGGCATTCGTATTTTTGACCTTAACTGGAAACTTTTAAAACGCGAATACCTGACCCAAACAGAAGAATTCTATGAGAAGCACGGCGGTTATACCCTAATCATGGCGCGATTTGTTCCTATCGTGAGAACGTTCGCTCCCTTTGCCGCCGGAATGGGTACCATGACCTATAAAAAATTTATCACCTATTGCATCGCCGGTGCCGTTTTATGGGTAACCTCTATTACGCTTTTGGGCTATGCGCTCGGGCAAAATCCTTGGGTAAAAGACCATTTTGAAACGGTCGTTTTTATGATTATTGGGATTTCATTATTACCCATGGTTTATCAATTCATTAAACACAAATGGCTCAAGCCAAAATCTTAGGCGTTCTTGGTTTTCCCGTAGAACACTCCCAATCTCCTCAAATTTTTAGCCAATTCTTTCAAAAAGAATCGCTCGAGAATTGGTCCTATGAAACGTTTGGATTTCCAACGCTCAACGATTTCCTAAAAACCATAAGCACCCAGCCGGAATTGGTCGGTTTCAATGTAACCATCCCACATAAAGTATCCATTATGCCGCATTTAGATTGGATCGATGTGCATGCCGAACGCATTGGTGCTGTTAATACCGTGGCCATAAAACGAATGGGCACAACGGTGCAACTACATGGTTATAATACCGATTACGAAGGATTTTTACAGACCGTATATGCGCTTCCTGTACTCCCGAAGAATGCCATAATACTCGGCACGGGCGGCGCCGCAAAGGCAGTTGCAGCCGTATTGCAAGATTTAAATATCCAATTCAAACGGGTTTCAAGAAACACCTCCGCTGTGAACGATCTTAGTTATACGGATATAAAATCAGCGCTAACCGTTCCAAACATCCTGCTTGTGAATACAACGCCCGTTGGCATGTCGGGCTTCCCCCAACAAGAATTAGACTTGCCTTATTCCGATTTCCCAAACAACTTGCAAGTCATTGATTTGATTTATAACCCCACAGAAACTGCGCTTTTACAAAAGTGTCGCGAAAAGCAACTAACTTGCTTAAACGGCGCCTTAATGCTCCAAAAACAAGCTGAAAAAGCGTGGCGAATTTTTAAAACCTACTCATGAAATCACCCTATCTATTAATCGGACTGGTCCTTTTAGCGCTATTAAATGCGTGTGGAAATTCTAAAACAATGACACAATCCCAATGGGAAAATGGGTCCTACGAAGAAAAAACCTTGTATAGCAGCGAAGAAGTCGATGAAATTATAGGCATGGTTTTGAATGCCGAGCAAAAAGACCGTCCCTATCAGGCACCTGCCGATAAAATTTGGCAATTAGAGCATACGGATTTACAGCTGAAGGTTAATTTTAAGGACAGAACCTTAGACGGTACCGCTACCCTATCGGTAAAACCCTATTACTATCCGCAACGAGAATTGATCTTAGATGCCAAAGGCATGGATATTTTCTCGGTTGAATTGGCGCAACAACAAGGGCATCGCGTAGGACCAAAACCCGATCCCTTGATTTGGTCGTACACCGATTCCTTGCATCTATTGATCCAATTTCCGTATGTGATTAGTCCCACAGAAAAAGTACAAATCACCATTTCGTACCAAGCCAACCCCGAACGAAAACTTGCCCAATCCATCAATTTAGCTCATACCGCCGTAAGCGACGATAAAGGGGTGTATTTCATCAATACCGACGGTTCCAATCCCGGCTATGCCATGCAAGTTTGGACGCAAGGCGAACCCGAATCCAACAGCCGTTGGTTTCCCACTATCGACAATCCCAATCAGAAGCACACCCACCGATTTACCCTCGAATACCCCGACACCCTTACCTCTATAAGCAACGGACATTTATTGGACAGCAAATTGCTCGGTAAGGGCTTGAAGAAAGACATCTGGGAAATGCGCGATAAACATGCAGTGTATTTGAGCATGTTCGCCATAGGCTCTTGGGAAGCCGTTCACGACACCGCCAAGGTAGTATACCCAGAATCGTTAGCGGCATTGCCCATTCCTTTGCGTTATTACGTTGAACCTGCGTATAAAGCCTACGCCAAAGATATTTTTGGAAATACACCTGAAATGATTGCATTTTTTGGAACCCTGACAGGAGTGCCGTTCCCATGGAATAAATACGACCAAATTGTATGTCGTGAGTTTGTGAGCGGAGCCATGGAAAACACCACGGCTGTTATTCATAACGACCGCCTGCAAGATCCCAGCTATGATATGGAAGATTATATTTCCCATGAGTTATTCCACCACTGGTTTGGCGATTATGCCACGTGTGAAAGCTGGGGTCACCTGTCTATGAACGAAAGCTTTGCTACCTATTCAGAATACCTATGGCGCGAACACAAATACGGTCAAAATAACGCAAAAGAATGGCTTTATGACAATACCACCTTTCCGTATATGAATGACGAAGGGTTGCCTGCTGAAGAATTAGAAACCACTCCGTTGATCAACCCGCATTTCAAGCATGCAAACGACCAATTCGACGATATCCGCTACAACAAAGGCGCCCAAATACTGCATGAATTGCGTAATTTAATTGGAATGAACGCGTTCAGCGAGTCCATGAAATGTTATCTGAGTCAGCACGCTTATAAAAATGGCAACGCCTACGACTGGAAAAAGTGCATCGAAAGTGTAACGGGCAAAAACATGGACCACTTCTTTAATTCATGGTACTTTCAAGGAGGAGAGTTCAAATTACTATATCACACCGCATTAGATTCTAATTCAGGCCGACCCACACTGATATTGAATCCAGGAATTGCCGAAAACGAGATGTCGGTGAGCACTTTAAAATCCTACGGTCGCACCAAAACCCAACAGGTATATTTTCATGTGCTTGGCAAAAAGAATCAAACTTGGGACACCTCTGTTATGATTTATCCCTATCATGAATCATTAAATATTGCCTTACCCTTCGCAGATTCTATGGTTTTGGTAACCTATACCAACCCTCAGAATTATAATTACACCATCAATACAGGCCTCCAAGAAAAGGCCAACTTTGATAACGTGAGCTTGTTTCCAGATTTTTTAAGACACGCACATTATGCCACCAAAAACAAGCGTTTTCGATATTTCGAGAAGGTAAATATTTTAGGAAAGGCCTTTAGGGAAATCAATTCTTTCGAGGTGAGCTCTAATAATGTAACATCCTTGATGGTTGAAACGGCTATAATGGGACTCCAAATTGACAGAACCCAGAAAAACGAGCGTCCTTTATTATCAAAATTGAACTTTGAAACCCTACAAGAACTGTATCTCAATCATTCCCAGAAGAACCCACAACAATTGCAATTACTGCAAAACTATTACGATTCCGTTTTTGCAATTTTCACCACAGAAGCCAGGTTGGAACATCAAGTTTATTATTTGAATTTTTTACAACAAATAGAAAATAACTTCCCCAATATTATCCCAAAAACGAATCGACTTATTGTAAAACCCATCAGCGAAAAATGGTTGCATGGCAATTCGCTTACTTTGTTAGAAGCAGCACTCATGGATACCTATTTCAGCAAAGGCAATATTTCCTTAACAATAGCGGCGATTTTAAAAAGCGATAGTAATTCCATTCCAATCAAAGCGAGATTCCTGAATAAGTTATGGGATGAATCGCTAATTGATTTATGGAGTACTGAAGAAAAAATTGCCACTATCTCTGTAATAGCAAAACTCAATTGGAGTATGGATTTACTTTTAAAATGGCTAGATCGTGCTTTCATCAATGACAGCAAAGAGGAATCTCTTATTCTTGATGCTTGGGTGCAAGAACTCAAAACAGCGACTCGATTTACGCGTACCACACAATTTTATTTTCAGAACGAGTGGGAACGACTGCAAACCGAGAGAAGTCAGAACCTGCCACAAGAACCAAATACCCAACTGCGCTATTCCGTTCTTGAAAGTTTATTTTCCATAAAAACCGAATAATACTAAACGGTATTTAGCCGGGAAACTGCCCATTTTCGATTAAGACAGAATAAACACAAGGTAAATACTTGGTGTTTATTTAAAATCATTCTAAATTTGCAGGGCTTGGATATGACCGCAAACGATATGGAGTTTAATGAGCCTTGGGAAATTGATTCTCTCATACCCAGTGATCTCACCTCACGATTAGCGGAAATGGGATGTGTCCCTGGTACAGAAATCACCAAGTTATATACGGCACCTGGTGGCGATCCTATTGCTTTTCAAATAGACACCTACATTCTCGGACTTCGTAAGAGCGAAGCTCAGGAGATTCAAATTCGGCCGCTGCGTCTGCTAGAAAATTAACCATACGTGAAACGCATCGCTCTCATAGGAAATCCCAATTGTGGTAAATCAACCCTATTTAACCGTATAACGGGTTTGGGTCAAAAAACCAGCAATTTACCTGGGACCACCGTTGATGCCTTCGTGGGTAAATCCAACAACGGAAATGAAACGATCGAATGGATTGACTTGCCCGGCATTTACAGTCTTTTCACCAATTCTGAATACGAACATGTGGTAAATTCGCATCTTTTGGGTATAAACACACCTCAAATTGATGGAATTATTTTTGTTTTAGATGCCTCCAATCTGCGCCGAAACTTGCTATTGTATTCACAAGTATCGGAATTAGGCATTCCCGCCGCAGGTATTTTAACGATGGGCGATACGGCAAAACGTCGTGACATAGAATTGGATATTGTTACGCTATCGGAAATATTAGGCATTCCGCTTTTGAACTTGAATCCCCGAAGCGATAAAAGCATAGACGCTATTTGGGATCTTTGCAGCCGCATGCAAGCGGGCAATCCCCTTACTCAAAACGAAGGATTTAGAGATCGGCTATTGCGTTTTACAGAACGTCATCTCGATAGGGGTATTAGTGAAGAAACCTTGCGCAGATATGCCGATATAGACCGCGTAATTAAACGCGTTATACCCCAGAAAAAACGCCTTAAAGCATTCAACACCCTAAAAATAGA
>CAMBBZ010000028.1 GCA_945863965.1 Chitinophaga pinensis
AAACTCGTGGTTATGGATACCATGAACTTCTGGATGGATATCGCTTTAGATACCCTTCATAAAGTTATTGCCAAAGTCGACGTGCTTACCATAAACGACGAAGAAGCACGCCAATTAAGCGGAGAATACAGCTTGGTTAAAGCCGCCCGAATAATTCGCGCGATGGGACCTAAATACCTCATTATTAAAAAAGGCGAACACGGTGCCTTGTTGTTCGGTGAGAATGACGATATTTTCTTCTGTCCTGCATTGCCCCTAGAAGATGTTTTTGATCCAACAGGCGCGGGCGATACCTTCGCCGGTGGATTTATTGGTTACTTAGCCTCTGTGGGCAAAACCGATTTCGAATCTATGAAAAAAGCAATCGTATACGGAAGTGCGATGGCAAGTTTTTGTGTAGAGAAATTTGGAACCGAACGCCTACAAGAGCTTACCGAAACCCTATTAAACGAACGATTGGCTAAATTCGATCGTTTGATGCAGCTGAACGCATAATGGATCGAATCGATCCCTCAAAATAAACGCCTTTACGGCAGTTTCTTATCGAACTACAAAATCGAACATAAGGGTTTCTTCAATGAAACCCTTTAATCGGTCGCCCGATTGCACCGGACCCACCCCTTCGGGCGTGCCGGTATATAAATAGTCCCCAATTTTCAGGGTGAAATATTCCGAAATATGCGCAATCAGACTCGGAATATTATGAATCATCATCGATGAATTGCCGCGTTGCACCACCTCTCCGTTTTTCTCCAATCGGAATTCTAGTGACTCCAAATTGACTGGAGTTGGCATAAAAGCACTAATTACCGCCGAATGGTCGAATCCCTTCGACTTCTCCCACGGCAATCCCTTTGCCTTCAATTCCGCTTGCTTGTCGCGGGCCGTAAAGTCAATGCCCAACGCAATAGAATCGATATAATCTGCCGCAAAATCAACGGGGATATGTCGGCCTAACTTCTTGATTTTAATCACTAGCTCCACTTCGTAATGCACGTCATTACTGAACTCAGGAATAAAAAAAGGAGCATTATTGCGCAACAACGCCGAATCGGGCTTTATGAAAATAATCGGTTCCTGAGGCACCTTATTATTCAGTTCCTCAATATGCTTAAGATAATTGCGACCTACACAGATGATTTTCATGTCAAAAATGAGTGCTAAAATTATGTAATTATAGGGTTCTTTAAAGTAGACCTTAAATTTTTCTGGGGAAGTTTTTCACGCCTCTCCTTATGTTATGGATTAGGAACGGACTAAGGTTTCATCTCTTCCCGGACCCATGGAAATTACCGCAATTTTAGTACCTAAGTAGTTTTCGATAAACGCCACATAATCTTTAAAAGTTTGATCCATAGCCTCAAATCCGTCATTCAAATTGACATTTTCACCCCAACCGGGTAAGGTTTCATAAAGGGGTTCAACCTCGGTGGAACATAAATTAGACGGGAATTCCTGTGTGATTTCTCCCTTGATGCGGTAGGCGGTGGCCACTTTTAATTCTGCCATGCCGTTTAACACATCGCCTTTCATCATGATGAGCTCATCCACGCCGTTGAGCATGCAGGTGTATTTCAACGCCACAAGATCCAACCAGCCCGTTCTGCGTTTGCGACCGGTGGTGGCACCAAATTCGTGTCCCTTTATGCGTAAATATTCGCCGGTTTCATCGTCGAGCTCGGTAGGGAAGGGACCTGAACCAACGCGGGTACAATAGGCCTTGAAAATGCCATAAACTTTGCGAATATGTTTGGGTGCGGTTCCTAATCCGGAACAAACGCCACCAGATAGGGTATTGCTAGAGGTTACATACGGATAGGTTCCAAACTCTACATCTAATAAAGAACCTTGAGCGCCTTCGGCTAATATTTTTTGACCTCCACGAATGTATTCATCGATGGTATATTCGCTATTAACCAGTGTCAGCGATTGGATAAATTCAATAGCTTGGAAAAACTTAATTTCATCGGCGCCTAAATCAAAGTCGGTAAATCCGAAAAATTGAATTTGCTTCAAATGGGCATCGCGAACGGCTTCGTAACGTGCCCGAAAATCAGATTCCAATATATCGCCCACTCGCAAACCCGAACGGCCTATTTTATCGCGGTAGGTAGGACCGATACCACGAAGGGTGCTGCCAATTTTTGCATCTCCTTTTTCCGCTTCAGAAGCCGCATCCAAAATGCGGTGCGTAGGCAAAATAAGATGGGCCTTTTTGGAGACCAGTAACCGTTCCCTAAATGCAGGACATTCCTCTTTAATACGGTCTATTTCTTCCATCAAACGGATGGGGTCAATTACGACGCCATTACCGATTAGATTTTTAGTGGTTTGTCTGAAAATCCCAGAGGGAATGGTATTGAGTACGAATTTTTTTCCCTCGAACTCCAAAGAATGACCCGCATTGGGTCCTCCCTGAAAACGGGCCACTAAATCGTATTTGGGGGTTAAATAATCGGCTATTTTACCTTTTCCTTCGTCGCCCCATTGGAGCCCAAGTATCACGTCTATCATGAAATTGTATTATTCGGTAATATTAATTTGACATTGTTGGCAATCCCCGTTTTCATTGATTACGGGGTCCCCGTATAAATGCAGGGAGTGGCTATTTACATTGAATTTAAGCAAACCGCCCATAGTGGAACTGATTTGTTGCACGCGTGGATCGCAAAACTCCATTACTTTTTTGCAGTAATTGCAAATAAGATGGTCGTGCTGTCTGTATCCATACGCTTGTTCGTAATGGCTGGTGTTTTGTCCGAATTGGTGTCGTTTTACCAAACCCGATTCTACCAATAAATCGAGGGTATTATACACCGTAGCGCGGCTCACGTGATAATTGCGGGTTTTCATTTTAACATAGAGCTGGTCTACATCAAAATGGTCTTTAGCCGAATAAATTTCGTCGAGTATGGCGTAACGCTCGGGAGTTTTCCGTTGTTTGTTGGTTTCCAAGTAACGCGTAAACAGCTCACGCACTTCTTCCTTCATTTTGCTTATTTTGGGATCCGCTTTCATGGCGTTGGTCAGAAGTAAAGGGCAAAATTAGGTTTTAATTCCCTCAAAAGGGAATTACTTATGAACGCACATTGCACAAAATCAGTTTTTTACAGGATTAAAAATTGTACGGAATCGGCATTCTGATAATCTTCGCCGTTGGATAGGCTTGTCGTACCCTGCCGAGGATGGCCTCAGCTTCTGCTTTTAATACATACGTGCCGGCGTAAATTTTGAAGTTGGGCTCGTCGTAAATGATTTGACAGGCCGCTTTCGATTGGAAGCGGTGGTTAAAATCTTTTTGGAATTTTATGGCCTCTTTTCGATTGCTAAAAATATTAACAAATATGCGATACCCTTCAAAAGTATATTCGCTAGACTCTCGATAATCGATGCGTTTTTGGCGCATTTTTGTCACCGAAGCATCCTCTTTGACTTGAGTAGTGGCTTGGGCACTAAGGTTTCCCACGAAAAATAAGGTTGCCATAAAAAGGATTAAACGAATTTTTGGCAAAAGCATGTACAAATATCGTGAAATTTCGGGGTTTCCGTTAGCGCTTGCGTATTTTTGCGTAATATGTCGAAAAAAGCCGCTTTAGTAATTTTAGACGGTTGGGGCCTGGGCAACCGTTCCCAATCCGATGCGGTGTTCCAAGCGAATACCCCTTTTTCCGACTCTTTAACCGCCCGTTATCCCCATGCGGAATTGCGCACCGATGGCGAATTTGTGGGACTTCCCAAAGGACAAATGGGCAATTCAGAAGTAGGTCACATGAACATTGGTGCTGGTCGTATCGTTTGGCAAATGTTAGCCAAAATAAACCGTGTTTTTGAAGATAACACCTTAAGCCTCATGCCCAAATGGCAAGAAATAGTGGCCCGTTGTGTGCGCGATCAAAAGCCCTTACACCTAATTGGATTGGTGTCCGACGGCGGCGTGCATGCCCATGTGGATCATTTAATAGGATTGCTACACGCCTTGAAAAAAACGGAAGTTCCTGCAGTATATATCCATGCGTTTTTAGACGGTCGCGATACGGATCCAAATAGCGGTTTGGGTTTTTTGCAAAAACTTTTGGGGGAAATCGACGAACGGCGCTTCCAACTAAGTTCGGTGATCGGCCGTTATTATGCGATGGATCGCGATCAACGGTGGGAGCGCGTAAAAAAAGCCTACGATTTGATGGTGGGCGGTCATGGGGAATTAACCGATGACGTTCTAAATTCGGTATCGGAACACTACCAAAAGGGCATTACGGACGAGTTTATGGAGCCCCTTAAATTGGGCGCGCCCGACAGCGGTTTAATACAAGAGGGCGATTCGGTTCTTTGCTTTAATTTCAGAACCGATCGGGGCCGACAAATAACCCGCGCACTTACCCAAGAGGCTTTTGCGGAATGGGGTATGTTTCCTATTCCCCTGCATTACTATACATTTACGCAATACGACGAGAAATACGACATTCAAGGGGTTCTTTTCGAAACCGAAAATCTATATAATACCTTAGGTGCGGTGCTAGAAAAGGCGGGTAAAACCCAATTGCGGGCGGCTGAAACGGAAAAATATCCGCATGTGACCTTCTTCTTTTCAGGGGGCCGTGAGGAACCCTATCGGGAAGAGTCGCGCATTATGGCCGCCTCACCCCAAGTTGCCACCTACGATTTACAACCGGAAATGAGCGCGGTAGAACTTACGCAGCGCAGTTTAGATCATATTAAAGAAACAACGCCTGATTTTGTCTGCTTGAACTATGCCAATGCCGATATGGTCGGTCATACCGGAGTTTATGCTGCCATTATTAAAGCAGTAGAAACCGTTGACGGGTGCTTAGAAACCTTGGTCAATGGCTTGTTGGCTATGAATTATGAACTGATCGTCATTGCCGATCATGGCAATGCCGATATGGCTTTAAATGCCGACGGGTCTCCCAATACCGCCCATTCTACGAATCCGGTGCCTATTTGGTATGTATCCAACGATTCGATTCTTAAAATACAATCGGGAATACTCGCCGATGTGGCCCCCACTATTCTTCAAATAATGGATATTGATCAGGTACAAGAAATGACTGGAAAACCCCTATTACATGCGTAATTTATATCTATTTTTGGGATTGGGCTTTTTACTAAGCTGTTCCAATTCCCAAGAGGAAAAAAATACAGGGAAGTCGGTTTATAGCCGATATTTCGATGCTCAAATTGATACCTTGCTCCTTCAGGATATGGGCGTACTAAAGCATACAACAGAGGGCGAGGAGGTGGAACAAGTGCAGTTAGATTCTATGACCGATGAACGATGGAGGCAAGAATTACGCGGCTTTGTAAATGCCGTTTATGTAGATACCGGCGATACAGCGAACTATTTTTATGCTGTTGACGAATCGGGGAAATTTCAAATTCGACGGCTTATTGCCAAAGATACGCTGGCGCCCTTGCAGCGCTGGGAGGAAATGCGCGTGAATGGCGCGATTCAACTAATCACGTGGGAAACGCAAAAACGCAGCGTCTTAATCGACAGGCGTATTGAAATGACCTACCAACCGCTTAAAGGATACCGCATCCGAATGCAAGAAGACGCCGCCTGGGCTCGTCCGCGTTCGTATGAAGTATTTGCAGAATTCAATAAAAAATAAATCATGCACATTTTAAATTATATAAATGGAACGATGCAGGCCGCCTTATCGGGCGCCATCCTCGATAATTTCGAGCCTGCTACGGGTCAGGTATACGGTCAAATTGCCGATAGCGATAATGCCGATGTGGCCTTGGCATTTGAAGCGGCAAAAGCGGCCAAAGAATCTTGGGCGAATACCCCTGCCGAAGAAAAATTCAAGTGGTTGAACGCCCTCGCCGATGCGATTGATGCCGATCGGGAAAATTTTGCCATTGCCGAAAGTCGCGATCAAGGCAAGCCCTTGTGGTTGGCCCGAAACGAAATGATACGCGCGGCACAAAATTTCCGATTTTTTGCCACCGCCGCGATGCAATTCGCTTCGGAAAGTCACGCAACCGAAAATAAAGCCATCAATTATACGCTACGCCAACCTATCGGGGTTGTGGGTTGCATATCGCCATGGAATTTGCCGTTGTACCTATTCTCTTGGAAAATAGCGCCGGCCTTAGCGGCGGGCAACACGGTTATTGCCAAGCCCAGTGAATTTACCGCCGCTACCGCGCATCTTTTGGGGGAAGCTTGTATCAAAATTGGCTTCCCGGCAGGGGTTTTGAATATTGTGAACGGCTTAGGTCCCAAAGTCGGACAAGCCATGGTCGAGCATAAAGGAATTAAGGCCATTAGTTTCACGGGAGGCACGGCTACCGGCAAGCACATTGCATCTATTGCCGCTCCTATGTTCAAGAAGCTCAGTTTGGAATTAGGGGGTAAAAATCCCAATATCATTTTTGAAGATGCCGACATTGAAAAGGCGTTGAAAACCACGGTCAATACGTCCTTTTTGAATCAGGGGGAAATTTGTTTGTGTGGCAGTCGTTTGATGGTGCACGAATCCATTTATGAGATTGTCAAAAATCGGATAGTACATGAAGCCAATAATTTAAAAGTGGGCAATCCCAAGGAAGAAAATACCCGAGTTGGGGCTATTGTTTCGCAGCAACATTACGATAAGGTTTTGGCGTATATTGAATTGTCAAAAGAGGAAGGTGGTACAATTTTAGCGGGTGGAACGCCCGTTTTCCCTGAGGGATTTGAGTCGGGCTGGTTTATAGCCCCGACCGTAATTGAGGGTTTATCGGCGACTTGCAGAACCAATACGGAAGAAATTTTCGGACCGGTGATTACCTTAATCCCCTTTAAAGACGAGGAAGAGGCTTTGGCTATTGCCAATGCTACGGAATATGGATTGGCGGCTACGTTGTGGACGGAAAATTTGACCCGAGCGCATCGGATGGCGGCCAATTTAGAGTTTGGTATTGTATGGATTAATTGTTGGTTATTGCGCGACTTGCGCACGCCCTTTGGGGGAGCCAAGAGTTCGGGTGTTGGGAGAGAAGGGGGCTGGGAAGCCATGCGGTTCTTTACCGAGCCCAAAAATGTATGCATTGCCCTATCATAAAGGTTTATCATTCTTTCTTTCTACCTTTGCCTTATGTTTGAAAACAGCGATCGCACCGAATTAGCAGCATTGGGAGAATTTGGGTTAATTGACCATTTGGCGCAACATTTTCCAACTAAATTGCCTTCCAGTTTATTGGGAATTGGTGATGACGCCGCGTTGGTAAAATTGGGAACCAAGGTAATGGCCATTAGCACCGATATGATGATTGAAGGGGTGCATTTCGACCTTGCCTACACGCCGTTGAAACATTTGGGATACAAAGCCGTAACCAGTAATTTGAGTGATATCTGCGCCATGAATGGCCTTCCCACCCAAATAACGGTTTCCATCGCCTTTAGCAATCGGTTTTCTTTAGAAGCTATTGAGGAGTTGTACGAAGGCATTCGTTTGGCTTGTGAAAAATACGAAATTGATTTGGTTGGCGGTGATACCAGCTCCACCCGCAGTGGATTGGTGATATCGGTTACCGCCGTTGGGGAGGTTTCCCCCAAGAAAATAACGAAGCGGTCGGGCGCCAAACCGGGCGATTTGTTGGTGTTGAGTGGTGACATCGGGGGGGCGTATATGGGATTGCAAATTTTGGAACGAGAAAAACGCGTGTTTTTAGAGCACAATCAAATGCAGCCCGATTTAGAGCCGTACGATTATATTGTAGCCCGACAGTTAAAACCGGAAGCCCGTTTGGATGTCGTGAGAATGTTAGAGGAATTAGCGATAGTTCCTACCTCTATGATTGATGTGAGCGATGGGGTGGCTTCTGAAATTCACCATTTGGGCAAGGCATCGGGGGTGGGTTTTGAAATTTATGAGGAGAAAATTCCTTTAGATCAGCAAACGCTGGATACGGCTTTGGGTTTTAATTTAAATCCGAGTGTAGCGGCTTTGAATGGGGGAGAGGATTACGAATTGTTGTTTACGGTAGATCAAAAGCACTACGATAAAATTAAAAATCACCTCGATTTAACCATAATTGGTCATGCCACGGATTCGGTAGGATCGTATTTGTTAAATACCCGAGCGGGTAATTCCTTTGAAATACAAGCTCAGGGTTGGAATCATTTAAAAGAGAATCAATAAGAATGAGTTATAGAACGCATCATTGTGGCGCTTTGCGCATGGAACATGTAGGTACTACGGTTACCTTATCGGGGTGGGTGGCGAAAGCCCGTTTATTGGGAAGTATGGCCTTTGTAGATTTGCGCGATCGGTATGGAATTACCCAGCTTTCTTTTAATGAGGAAGAAAATCCGGAAATGTTAAAGTTGGCGGCCGATTTAGGTAGGGAATATGTGATTCAGGCAACTGGAATTGTGACCGAAAGGAGCAGCAAGAACAACCAAATTCCTACGGGAGATATTGAAATAAAGGTAACAGGTTTAACGATTTTGAATGCATCGGATACGCCTCCGTTTACAATAGAGAATGAGTCTGATGGCGGTGACGAATTGCGCATGCAATACCGTTATTTAGACATTCGCCGGAATCCGGTACGCGAAAATTTGATGCTGCGGCATAATTTGGCTCAGGAAATTCGCCGGTATTTGTCGGAAAACGAATTTATAGAAGTTGAAACACCCGTTTTGATTAAATCTACGCCTGAGGGCGCCCGCGATTTTGTGGTGCCCAGTCGTTTGAATCCCGGTCAGTGGTATGCATTGCCCCAGAGCCCACAAACTTTCAAGCAATTGCTTATGGTGGCCGGAATGGACCGCTATTTTCAGATTGTGAAGTGCTTCCGCGATGAAGATTTACGTGCCGACCGACAGCCTGAGTTTACGCAGATAGATTGTGAATTGAGTTTTGTAGAGCGCGAGGATATTTTGCACTTGTTTGAAGGAATGACGCGTCATTTATTTCAGGTAACGAAGCAGATAACGCTGGATGTGTTTCCGAGAATGACGTTCGCAGATGCGATGAAGTACTATGGAAATGACAAGCCCGATATCCGGTTTGATATGCGGTTTGTGGAGTTGAAGTCGGCAGATGTTGATGTGGTTTCGGGTAAGGGTTTTCCTGTTTTTGATAATGCCGAAGCGGTTATTGGAATTAAGGTAAACGGAGCGGCTGGGTATACGCGCAAGCAATTGGATGCACTTACGGATTTTGTGAAGCGTCCGCAAATTGGAGCTTCGGGAATGATTTATTTCCGTCACGAAGCCGACGGTGTCATTAAATCTTCGGTCGATAAGTTTTACGATGCCGAAGCATTACAGGTTTGGAGCGAGGCGTTCCAAACGGGTGAGGGCGATTTGGTATTGATTTTGGCGGGTGATTTGAATAAAGTGAGAAAGCAGTTGAGTGAGTTGCGTTTGCATGTGGGCGAATTGCAAGGATTGCGCGATCGAACGGTATTTGCGCCTTTGTGGGTAGTTGATTTCCCTCTTTTAGAGTGGGATGAAGAAAACGCACGTTTCCATGCCATGCACCATCCGTTTACGAGTCCATTGCCTGAAGACCGCGATAAGATGAAAACGGATCCAGCATCGGTGAATGCGAATGCCTATGATTTGGTCATTAACGGGGTTGAAATCGGCGGTGGATCGATTCGTATCCACGACCGTGAATTACAGCAAGAGATGTTCGAGTTATTGGGATTTTCAGCGGAGGAAGCCGAAGCACAGTTTGGCTTTTTGATGAATGCCTTTAAATACGGGGCGCCTCCACACGGGGGTATTGCCTTGGGATTTGATCGTTTGTGCAGCATGTTTGGCGGCAGCGACAGCATCCGTGATTTCATAGCCTTCCCCAAGAACAATAACGGGCGAGATGTAATGATTGATGCGCCGAGTACCTTAACGGCAGAGCAATTACAGATACTCGAGGCAGGTAAGTCGTAAGGTGGTTGCGTGTAACACCAATAATTACGAAAATCTTCTTTTACAAGGTTAAAACCGCCACTATGCGAGGCAACAGTATATATGCCCCCACAATAAGGGCAACGGTAGACGCCACTAGCGTGGCCCCGGCGGCCATGTCTTTGGCTTTGCCTACGCCTTCATTTTTCCCTGGGTGCAAGGTATCGAGTGTTTTTTCGATGGCGGTATTGAGGGCTTCGGAAACAAAAACCAATCCCATAGCGAGCCATAAAACAGCCCATTCGAATCGCGATAGGTGTTGGTGGAAATGATCTAAAGAGAATCCAACCATCAAGGTTATAATCATGCACCCCACGATAATTTGAAAATTACGTTCGGTTTTAACCAGTAGTATAAAACCATTGAGGGCATATTTGAAAGATTTATAGAAGCGCAGCATGCGTGTGTTTGATTGGGTAAAAATAGGATTTTATTTTGTTTGGGTTTGAATGGAACGGTTTATTTAGGGTCGCCAGTCTAATAAAACGGTAAAATCACCATAAAAAAGGCGGTTTCGAATGGTGAAACCGCCTTTTCGGACTTGTTTTATGAATTAAGGGAAATTTCCCCCAAAAAATTAGAACGTGTTTATTTTGATGCGTTTTTCAATTTCCTCTACGTCTTGACGGAACTTTTTATCGGTTTCGATCAGGTCGTTTACGGTTTGACAGGCGTGAATAACGGTACTGTGGTCGCGGCCACCGAAGTAGATACCAATGTTCTTTAGTGAAGCCTTGGTAAGGTCTTTGGTAAAGTACATGGCAATCTGGCGCGCCTGAACAATTTCGCGTTTCCTGGTTTTGGATTTTACGGCTTCTACTGGAATATTGTAGAAATCGCAAACCAATTTCTGGATATAATCGATGCTAATTTCGCGGGTAGAATTCTTAACGAAGTTCTTCACGATTTGTTTCGCCAAATTGATATCGAGGTGTTTGCGGGTAAGTGAACCTTGCGCTAATAATGAAATAAGCGCACCTTCGAGTTCCCGAATATTGGTATCGATGTTGTGGGCGAGGTATTCCACTACGTCTTTATGCAGGGTAATACCGTCTTGATACATTTTGTTTTCCAAGATGGCCACACGGGTATCGAAATCGGGTGTATTCAAGTCGGCAGACAATCCCCATTTGAAGCGGCTGAGCAAACGCTCGTCCATATTTTTCAAATCCTTAGGAGGACGGTCGCAAGTCAAAATGATTTGTTTTCCGTTTTGGTGCAGGTGGTTGAAGATTTGGAAGAATACTTCTTGGGTACGTTCTTTTTTTGCAAAAAACTGCACGTCGTCTACGATCAATACATCTAGGTATTGGTAGAAATTAACGAACTGGTTGTTATTGCCTTGACGGGCAGAATCGATGAACTGATTGATGAATTTTTCGGCACTTACAAACACCACTACTTTTTGTTTGTGTTGTTGTTTGATTAGGTTACCAATAGCGTGAGAAAGATGGGTTTTCCCAAGTCCGCAACCTCCAAAAATCATCAAGGGGTTGAAGGCAGTACCACCTGGGTTATTGGCAATGGCCAAACCGGCATTGCGGGCTAGCTTATTGCAATCGCCTTCCACGAAATTATCGAACGAATAGCGCGGATTCAATTGGCTATCGATGTTCATTCGTTTCAATCCTGGAATGATAAAGGGATTCTTTATCGGGGTTTCCATATTGATAGGCATACCCAATTCATTATTGACCGGACGGGAAGAATTTCCTGTTGGCAAGTTAATGGTTAGGGGCTGTCTATCGGAGTGGCTGTTCTCAACGATGATGGAATATTCCAATTTAGCACTTGGCCCAATAACCTTTTTAAGGGTTTTGTGTAAGATTTGAACATAATGTTCTTCGAGCCATTCGTAGAAAAACTGACTGGGAACCTGAATCGTCAAAACCTTGTTCGAAAGTCGTATGGGTTTGATGGGATCAAACCACGTTTTAAAACTTTGTGGGTTTACATTATCCCTGAAGATTTCGAGGCATTCCTGCCAAGCAGATTCGTGAGCTTTCCTTTCCATATAGTGCTTGTTCCTTGGTATTGTTTGGTCTGTGAATAAGTAAACTTAACTGTTTGACTAACAGTGAGAGTAGTTATTAACATTTGAAGCTGTAAAGTAAGGTATAAAATTCTCAAAAATCCAATTTATTTTACTTGAAAAAGTGAAATTTTTGACTAGTGAATTTGGTACTCGCCGAACACATTTCGCATGGTATCGGCGATTTCTCCAAGCGTGGCAAGGGATTCCACAGATTCAAGAATTTTGGGCATCACGTTTTGTTCGTTTTTGCAAGAATCAGATAAATTTTCGAGGGCTTTTTTTACATTTTCTGCATTTCTCTGGTTCTTGATTTGTTGGATTTTTTCAGATTGCTGCTGCCTGATACTATCGTCTATCTTGAAAGAGGGCATAGCGCCTGTTTCTTGGGTTTGGAATTGGTTAACCCCCACAATAATTTGATCCTTACGCTCCATGCTTTTTTGGAAATCGTAAGAACTGCGGGCAATTTCTTCTTGCATCCATCCTTGTTCCACTGCTGATACGGCTCCTCCCATGAGGTCGATTTGTGCCATCAACTCTTGCGCTTTGGCCGCCATAGATTCGGTAAGGGCTTCTACATAAAAGCTGCCTCCCAGTGGATCTACGGTATTAACCACGCCGCTTTCGTAACCTATTATTTGTTGGGTCCGGAGTGCTATCCGGGCTGCTTTTTCGGTGGGTAGGTTAAGGGCCTCGTCGTACCCATTCGTATGTAAACTTTGGGTACCACCCAATACAGCCGCTAAGGCTTGGAGCGTTACCCGGGTAATATTGTTTTCAGGTTGTTGCGCCGTGAGGGTACTTCCCCCCGTTTGGGTATGAAAGCGACACATCATCGCCGATGGGTCGGTAGCACCTAAATCTTTCATGATTTGAGCCCATAAAACTCGGGCAGCACGGAACTTGGCAATTTCTTCAAAAAAGTCGTTGTGGGCGTTGAAAAAGAAGGAAAGGCGTTTTCCAAAAACGTTAATATCCAATCCTTTAGCAATCGCACTTTCAACATAGGCCTTGCCATTGGCAAGGGTAAACGCCAATTCTTGAACCGCGGTACTGCCCGCTTCACGGATATGATAGCCGCTGATACTAATGGTATTCCACTTGGGCAATTCAAGACTGCACCACTCGAATATATCGGTAATGATGCGCATGCTGGGGCGTACCGGATAAATATAGGTGCCGCGTGCGGCGTACTCCTTTAATATGTCGTTTTGGATGGTGCCCCCAATTTTTGATAAATCCGCACCTTGTTGTTTTGCCAATGCCACATACATACACAGTAGGGTACTGGCTGTGGCGTTGATCGTCATACTGGTGGTAACCTGCTCCAAGTTGATACCTTTAAATAAGGTATCCATATCGGATAAGGTATCGATGGCTACCCCCACTTTGCCCACTTCGCCTTCGCTCATGGCATGGTCGCTGTCGTAACCAATTTGAGTAGGCAAGTCAAAGGCTACAGACAGGCCGGTAGTGCCTTGATCTAATAAATAATGATAGCGTTTGTTGCTTTCCTCGGCGGTACTGAAGCCGGCGTACTGGCGCATCGTCCACAAACGACCTCGGTACATGTCGTTTCGAATACCCCTTTTGTAGGGAAATTGTCCCGCAGGTACGTGTTCCCCATTGAATTCGGTATAAATTTCCTTTATTTCGATGCCGCTGCTGTTCTTTTTCATAGGTGTATTAATTAAAAAGCAATTCGATTTCGGCGCGTATCATCTGCAAACCTTTTTCGTGTGGAATTTCACCCGTTTCTTGCATTTTGATAATTAGAGATCCCAAAAAGTCTGCTTTTGTGGCATTTTCAGGCAGCCATTTTTCGGTTGTTTTTATAAAAATCAAGGTTTGCTCTTTAACGATTCTTATGGTGGTCCAGGTTTGGGCACTTACGTACACTTGCTGCGATAGATTGTAGTTAAATTCTTCGTTGATGGCGTGTTGCATCATTTCGGATATTTGGGCGGGACTGCCGGCAGATTTGGTGAATTTTTGAATTAATGAGGGAACGCTATTTCGCTCCAATAGTAGGGCTAAGCGCTCATAAGCCGCCATCTTTAACTTGGCAAAATCTTTATTATTCTGGCGAATAATTTCTGCACGCAAGGTCTTTTCCAAATTTTTCGACATGCTATTCAAAACCACATAAGCCGTAACAATAATTAAAATGCCCGTGGCAATTACCAAGGTTAAACTGATGATAAAGGAGTTGTCCATACGTATTTTCGACAAAGATAAGTCCTTTAACGCACAACCGAAGGAGATCGGTTTAACGGGTTCGCCGAATTCCCTTATTTTTGTGATATGGAGCCTAACATAGAAACACAATTAAATGCGATCCAATTAGAGAAGCCCCCCATTGGATTTACGTCCTCCGCCCTTCAAGAATTGCACCGTTTATATAAGGAATTGAATGTATCCGATGATGCCGTATTGCGCATAGGCGTTAAAGGCGGCGGATGCTCAGGCTTGAGTTATTTATTGGCTTTCGATAAAAAGGAAGAGGGCGATTCGGATTACGAGTTAGAAGGCATACCCGTGGTAATGAAAAAAGCGCAGGTTATGTATGTACTGGGCATGGAAGTAGATTGGGAAACGGGACTCAACAACCGTGGATTTTCCTTTAATAATCCCAACGCGGCTGAAACTTGCGGTTGCGGTCAATCATTCTCTGCCTAAGGATTTCCTATTGTCAACAATTTTCGAACATATTCGACAAGGCGTTAGTTCCTTAAAATCGCATCGATTGCGGGCCGTTATTACCGCCTCAATTATTGCCATTGGTATTACCGCCTTGGTGGGTATTCTTACCTCCATCGATGCGATGGGCAATGCCATTACCAAAACCATGACGCGTTTTGGGGCTCGAAGTTTTACCATCACCAATACTATTGCTGTTTCCCAATACGGTAAACGCAATTCGTTTGAAGACCTCACCTATACCCAAGCGTCGCAGTTTCGAACCCTGTTCGATAATTCTGCTACGGTTTCCTTGGCCATTAATGCCGGTTTTAATTCGCGCTTGAGATTCAACAGCGCCGAAACCAATCCCAATATTCGGGTTTTGGGTGTAGACGATAACTATTTGAGTGTTTCCAGTTTTGAATTATCTGGGGGAAGAAACTTCACGCCTGAAGACATCCATTTGGGTATGCCCTGGGTCATATTGGGCTCTGATGTTCTTTTGCAATTGTTTGGTCCCGATAGAACTGCTGGTTATAGCATCGGTAAAGAAGTGTCTATAGACGGTGTGCCCTTTCGGGTTATCGGCGAATTGGCCAAAAAAGGATCTAGTTTCGGCATGTCGGGCGGCGACCGTCAGGTTTTTATCGGAATTCAAAAGGCCCGACAGGTGTTTGCCAATGCGCAAAACAATGTCACCATTACCGTATTAAGTCAGAAAGTAGAACAATTGGATGCCGATATGATTCAAGCTGAAATTGTGCTGCGACGGGTGCGGCGTTTGCGCGCTTCCGATGCGCCTAATTTTAACATGACGCGCAGCGATGCGCTTGCCAATGATGTAAAACAGCAACTATCAATGGTTTCCGGTGTGGGCGTACTTATAGGAATCATTACCTTATTGGGCGCCGCCGTGAGTTTGATGAATATTATGTTAGTGTCGGTAACCGAGAGAACGAAAGAAATAGGGCTTCGTAAAGCGTTGGGGGCTACGGCCATCGGCATTCGAAATCAATTCTTGGTTGAGGCCTTGGTGATTTGTCAAATAGGAGGAATAGCCGGTATAATTTTGGGTATCAGCTTGGGTAATATCGTGGGTTATTTCTTGGGAAGCGGTTTTATCGCCCCGTGGTTTTGGATCTTCGTGGCTTTGATTGTTTCGATATTGGTGGGTTTGATAGCAGGTATTTATCCCGCTAACAAAGCGGCAAAACTCAATCCTATAGATGCCTTAAGGCATGACGGGTAAATAGTTGTTAGTTGTTAGTTGTTAATTGTCAGTTGTCAGTTGTCAATGTGACCTTGCCTGAATTTGGTTGTCACTATTGATAATTCACAACTCACCATTCATTATTCACCATTGACCATTGACCATTCATTATTGACCATTGACCATTCATTATTGACCATTGACCATTAACAACTGACAACTAACCATTGACTATTTATGCTAAAAACGGGAGCTTAGTCACTACCGATTTTAACAATTTTCCTCTTACTTCAACGTATATTTCTGAACCCGCGGCAGACAGCGCTGCAGGTACATAGCCCATACCAATGGCTTTGCCAAGGGTGGGGCTCATAGTTCCGCTCGTTACTTCACCGATTACCGTGCCGTCTGCGCTGCAAATGGGGTAATGCTGACGTGGAATGCCACGGTCTTCAAGAACAAATCCAACTAATTTTTTTGTGGGCTTATTTTCTTTGATTGCCAAATGGAAATCGGAATGATTGAACGGGTGATTGAATTTGGTAATCCAACCCAAACCGGCTTCAATGGGCGAGGTGCTGTCGTCAATATCATGTCCGTATAAGCAAAATCCTTTTTCCAATCTTAGGGTGTCGCGGGCACCCAATCCACAGGGAATAATATCAAATTCTTGGCCTGCTTCAAAAACCGCATTCCAAACCGTTAACGCATCATTATTGGCCACATACAGTTCAAAACCTCCCGCGCCTGTGTAACCGGTATTCGAAATTATAGCGTCGCAACCGGCAATTTTACCTTCTGTAAATGCGTAATAGGGAATGGGACTTAACTGCGTTTCGGTGATTTTTTGTATCGCCTTTATGGCGTTCGGGCCTTGCACGGCGAGTAATGAAAAGTTATCGGATTGGTTATTGATTTCGGCACCGAAATTTTGATTGATTTGGTGCATCCAGGCTAAATCTTTGTCGATGTTAGACGCATTGATTACCAGCATGTATTTCTCAGTTGAATAGCGGTAAACCAATAAATCGTCTACGATACCACCCTCGTTATTGGGCATACAGGAATACTGAACTTTTCCATCGGTGAGTACGCTCACGTCGTTGCTCGTGAGGAATTGCACAAAATCATAGGCTTTTGCACCTGTAACAAAGACTTCCCCCATATGACTTACATCAAAAACCCCCACACTATTGCGTACCGCGTGGTGTTCTAGAATTAGGTTGGTGTATAAAACCGGCATATCATAACCGGCAAAAGGTACCATTTTTGCGCCCAAATCGCGGTGCGTTTGAGTCAAAGCGGTGGTCTTCAACAATTCTCCTTGTGTCATAATACAAAGGTACGAAAATCCCGCGATGCTGTAACAAGGTCCGTAAAGCTTAACACCGCACTTATGTTTCCTCTCGGGGGAAGTTGCCTCACGCCAGAACCTTGTTTTAATAATTGCAACTATTTCGCATTAGAACTTTTGTAATTACTGCAAATTATACCAAGCACTGTTGGGCTCTGAGTTATGGTTATTACATAAAATAGGCCGCCTAAAAGTAAGGCGGCCTGACGGATAGAGCAAAACCACTACGGGCGTTTTAATCGAGATTTAAAAATCAACGATTTAGTCCAATAGCTATGGTTTTCGCAGGAATTATTTAACGGAAATCGGGAACGTTACCTCTACATCGGTTTCGCCAATGGCACAGGAGCCGTTCTTGATTTTAGGTTGGTGTTTTAGCGCTACTAAAATGCCGCCATCGTGAACGAGAAGGCCTTTCCATTTGCTCGTTAAGCCCAACTCCAAGTTTTGTGCGTCTTTGTCGGTACGAAGAATTTCTAAATGAACTACTGTCAAAGGGCTTAAATGGGTGTAACAAATTAAATGGTCGTTGGCTTCTTCCAGAATTTCAGGATTTACTTCCTCTTTCTTACCATGGTGGACATGATAAAAATGGGCTTTAACTTGGTAAATACTGTCTTTTTGGAGTCGAATGGTATCAGGTAATACGGGGTCATTGCCCCCGATACCGTCACTATCAGACCAGGTAACGGTGAAGTTAGCCGTTGAATCGCTTGGGTGTTGGAATTCCAAACTAACGGAATTGATTAATTCACCTTCATCGTGTTGGTGATCATCGTCGTCGTGACCGTGGTCGTCGCAGGCGTTAAACAGCACACTGCTGCTTAAAATGAATGCCCAAAGTAGGGGGTTTAGGATGTGTTTTTTCATGTGATTTTTTATAGTTAATAGTTTAAAGTGTTAAAGATTTGGGTTGTAGCGGCTCGATGCTCGAGCCATTGGTTTTTGTTGTAGCGGCTCGATGCTCGAGCCATTGTGGTTTAATGGGTTTCATGGTTGCGGTGGTGGTGAAGGTTGGTGCTTATTTGAATGCTGAAATTACGACCGGCTTGCGGGCTGAAGTATCGAAACCGGTCGAGATAATCGCGGTAAGTAGAATTGAAAACATTTTGAATCCCCATTTTAATTCTCAAATCCCAGGATTTGATTAGGGCGGGACTTTGTACATATACGTCGCTGAGCATGTATCCCGCAGGGGGTGCCATCAGGTCGGTTCCTGGAGTATAGAATACCGTATTGGCAACAGCTGTTTGTCGCAGGGTTAATGTCCAATGGCGGTATTCGTGTTGCCATTGCATTCGTAAACTTAAAGGGGGGATTTGGGTCGGATAGCGATTGGGGTTCCAAATACGTCCCCATATAGCATCGCCGCCAATTTCGAAATTACCCCGATCGTAACTGGTTATATAAATAAGATTTATACCTGCAATACTGGTCGGTAACGACTCATAAATATAATGTGGAAAGGCGCCTCTAATGGTCAGAAGTGGAGCCGATTGTGGATTCAAATGGATATAATTTTCGGAGTGCAGGGCATATACATTACTGCGCCAAGAGTGGTTTTTGCCGCGGTATTGATATTCCCAATCGACCTTTAAGCCTCGCTCCATCGGGAGTAA
>CAMBBZ010000029.1 GCA_945863965.1 Chitinophaga pinensis
CTTCGATCTATAGCGCCTTTATGCGATGAAATAATAGTGGCCGTAGGAAAAAGCGACGATAATACCCGCGAATACATTGCAGCCTTGGGCATTCCTCAGCTCAGAATTATTGACACCGTATGGGATGATAATTTACGTGTTGGCGGTCATGTATTAGCCGATGAAACCAACAAGGCACTTGCGGCAACAGATCCGAATAGCGATTGGTGCTTTTATATTCAAGCCGATGAATGCATTCACGAACAAGACATAGCCCGCATTCGACACCACATGGAGCTGCACCAGCACGATTCCCAGGTGCAAGCACTTTTGTTCAATTATTTACATTTTTATGGCACGTACGATTACGTGGGTGATTCTAGACGTTGGTATCAAAACGAAATTAGAATTATACGACAAGGACTTTCTATTAAATCATGGAAAGATGCACAGGGCTTTCGAACCCAAAACAATCAAAAATTGCGTGTTAAGCACACCGGGGCTACCGTATATCATTACGGCTGGGTAAAGCACCCGGAAAAACAACAAGTAAAACAGCAACAATTTCACCGACTTTGGCATTCTGATGATCAGCTCAAAACACGGGTATCCGACGCTACCGAATTTGATTATGGTCCTATTGACAGTCTAAAACTGTTTACCGGTTCACACCCAGAGATAATGAATTCAAGAATTAAGGCCATCAATTGGAATGTTAATATAAACCCACACCGGAAAAAGTTCACACCCAAAACATGGTTTTTGTATTGGTTTGAAGCGTTATTAGGTATCCGAATCGGTGCCTATAAGAATTACCGTATTATTCGATGAATACCGTCGATGTTGTAATCATTGGAGGGGGAGCTTCCGGTTACTTTTGTGCTTGTGAGTTGTTATTGAATGATCCAAATTTAAAGGTAGAAATTTGGGAGAAAAGCAATAAAACATTGGGTAAAGTACGCGTGAGTGGCGGCGGCAGGTGCAATGTAACGCACGACATTAGAGAATCTCGAACCCTGCTTAAAAAATACCCAAGGGGGGGCAAATACCTAAAAGAAAAACTAAATCAATTTGGGGTAGATGATACCGAAAAGTGGTTCTTAGCGCAAGGAATTCCATTAAAAACGGAGGGTGATAATCGCATGTTCCCTATTACAAATAGCTCGGAAACAATTGCCGCCTGCTTTGAAAACACCTTCAAAAAGCTTGGTGGAACCTTAAGGATTAAAACTAGTATTGAAACGGCCGAATTCGACCAAAATCAATGGAAATTACAGACTACCGATCAAGATTGGGTGCAAGCCCGATTCCTCGTAATGGCCATTGGAGGATTGAATGAAAACAAATCCCAATGGCTGCAAAAAATAACACCAACGGCAGTAACCCCGCTGGTGCCTTCGATATTTACCTTAAATATTGATGACCCTGTATTGCATAGTTTAGCGGGAGTGGCTGTGGCCAAAGGTAGAATTAAATACGAAGGCATAAAATCGGATTATGAAGGACCCGTTTTGATTACCCATTGGGGACTTAGCGGTCCCGCCGTATTAACATCGAGTGCTTGGCATGCGGTCGATTTGTTCGAACGCAATTACGAAATTAATGTTCAGGTAGGATGGATAGTCGATAAAAACGAAGACGCGGTGAGGGCGCAACTGCAGGAATATTTAGAATTGCATAAAAATAAAAATATTAGAAATGCAGTGGCATTTGGACTTCCTAAGCGCTTGTGGGATTGGATTTTGGATCGTTCGGAGATTTCCCCAGAAAAAGAATGTATTGCCTTACGTAAAGAAGAACGAAATCGATTGATTGAGAATCTCATGCGCAGTAAGTTTGAGGTAAGCGGTCGAACCACGTACAAGGAAGAATTTGTGACGGCCGGAGGCATCAAGTTGGACGAATTGGATTCTGACGGCGCTTTTAAAGGTAATTCCCAATTGTTCGCAATCGGGGAAATGCTCGATTTGGATGGCGTTACCGGTGGATTTAACTTTCAAGCCGCTTGGAGCACCGCCTTTGTGTGCGCCAAGAAGATTAGGTCGATGGGTTAAGGTTATTCGCCGTTTTCTGAATATTTATATCCGACGCCCCGCATACTTAAAAAGTATCTTGGGTTTTTGGCATCGTCTTCGAAATATTTACGAAACGCTAGAATAAAATTATCTATGGTTCGGGTACTTGGGAAAACGGTATATCCCCAAACCGTTTTCAATATTTCTTCCCGCGTAACCACTTGGTTTTTCTTTTCAATCAACAACTTAAGCAGCTGAGCCTCTTTTTTAGTGAGTTTAAAATCCCCATTTTTACTGCTTGCCTTATAGGAATTAAAGTCGATATAATTGGTTCCGAAAGTAAATTCTTGTAAGGTCAATCGCGGTAAATGCTGCTGCGTTCTGCGAATTAATTTTTGAACCCGTAGCATCATTTCCTCTAATTCAAAAGGCTTACTCATATAGTCGTCGGCGCCGGCTTTTAGACCACTAATGCGGTCTTTGGAGCTATTACTTGCCGATAAAATCATAATTGGAATGTCGTTGTTGGTGAGTCGAATATGCTGGGTGGCCGTAATTCCATCCATACTGGGCATCATAATATCCATGATTATCAAATCGAAACTTTCCGATTTTAACCGTTGTATGGCAATAGCCCCATGTCCAGCTATCGATACTTTGTATCCTTCAATTTCAAGATTTATACGAATCAACTCTGCTAAATCAGATTCGTCTTCTACCAATAAGATTCTGTAAACTTTTGTCATGCTAAAGGTTGGCTTTGGTTAAATGTTAAGGTAAATTTGGTTCCGTTCGGCGTGTTATCAGTAACGGTAACTTTACCAGAGTGAATCTCCGTAATGTTCTTTACCAAATACAAGCCCAGTCCGCTTCCGGGTTGGGTTCGGGTTTTTTCTTCCCCAACACGATAAAACTTTTCAAAAATGCGTTTTTTATCTGAATCGCTAATACCGATTCCGCAATCACTTATTTCTATTTTAAATCCGAGCTTGAATTTCTCGGTTTTGATTTCTACTGGTTGATCCAATCCGTATTTTAGGGCATTGGTAATCAAATTACGAATCACAATTACCATCATGTTTTCATCGGCTTCAAATTCGATTTCTTCCTCATGAACAAGAGTAATTAAAGCTCTTTTTTCGGTGGGAAGCTCTAATCCTTTAATTGCGTGTTCGAATAAAACGGACAGTACAACCGGAGCATAAACGGGATCGGTAAACTTGCTTTCGAATTTGGTAGCCAATAAAATCTGATCTACCATGCGAGACAGCCGTAAAATATTTGAATTGGCCATATCCATTAACTTGGGGACCAAAGTAGGAGAGTCGTTGCGTTGTAACGTTTGGATGGCAAGTTTAGTGGCTGAAATGGGGGTTTTAAGTTCATGCGTAACCGCCAACAAGAAATTATTCTGCTGTGCGTTTAATCGTATGATCTTATCCACGTAAAAAAACATTGCCGCTGCGATTAATAATGTGATCAATCCTAAGGTAAGACCCTCTAAAATCCAAGCTCGTTTTTTTGAATTTCGAGTTTGTTCGAGGCTCTTTTTTAGATTAGTGTCAGCAGTAAGACACAATTCTAAGGGGTAATGTTGCCTTAATGTCATCAAATTAACATGGATTTCAGGGAATTTCTCACGAATCGCAAGCTTAAGCGCAGCCGTGTCGACATAAATTTGTTCCGATCCAAATGAGATTAACGCTTTGTTTATCGTTGGTTTCGAGGCTTCAGATTGGCTAAAGTGATAGGCGAAATCTAGGGCCCAATCTCTTTTCAGATCAAGTAAAGACAACTCCTTTTGATAAATAATTTCCTGATTACGCGTCAATGCAAACGCCCACCAAACCAATGCACTGAGCATATAAATGGTAATGAAAAGAATGGCTATAATAAGTCGCAAACGATTTTTTCGCATCTTGCCGATAAGTGCGCTAAAATACGTTAATAATTTTGTAATAATGGGAATGTTTTGGCAAGTGGTTTCGAGGTATTTATCAATATATTTGTTGAAATGATGTTAAAGGAAGCGAAAGAACGCCTGATTTCAATTGTGGGAATCGATAACTATGCAGAAGATATTGCTTCTCTCAAGGAAGCGGGTTCCGACTATACGGAGGATTTAAATTTCCCACCAGAACTTGTTCTTTTTCCCGAAACACCCCAGCAGATTTCCCAAATATTGAAAGCGTGTTCCGAATATCGGATTCCTGTATATACACGTGGGGCGGGAACCGGACTTTCGGGGGCTTGTTTGCCCGTAAAAGGGGGTATTGCCTTGTCCACTAAAAAATTCAATCGCATTTTAAATATTGACACGGATAATTTTCAAGTTACTGTTGAACCTGGCGTAATTAATCAAGAACTAAAAAAAGCCCTTGAACCACACGGTTTTACCTATCCGCCCGATCCTGCTAGTATGGGTTCTTCCACTATTGGGGGAAATATTGCTCACGGCGCCGGCGGTCCAAAAGCCGTTAAATACGGAACAACCCGCGATTATGTGCTCAATTTAGAAGTGGTGCTTCCCAATGGAGAAATTATTTGGACCGGTTCGAATACTCTAAAAAATGCGACTGGATTTTCGTTGACGCACCTTATGATAGGAAGCGAAGGCCTACTGGCCGTAATCACCAAAGCAGTATTAAAAATAGTGCCCCGCGTATCGGAAGAATTACTCATGTTAGTGAGCTTCGACAATGCCGAAATAGCCGCCAAAACAGTAAGTGAAATTTTGAAAAATGGATACAAACCCTCCGGTATTGAATTGATGGAGCGCAGCGGTATTGATATTGTATTGGCCCATAAATCCTTGCAATTTCCGCAAACCCCCGAAGATGCCTTTTATTTACTGGTAGTTTTGGAAGGCGATACCCACGAATCCTTGATGGTTCAAGCAGAGTCTATTTATCCGTTCTTTGAAGCACAAGGGGCTTTGAATGTGTACATACCCAATAATGCCGATATGGCCAACGATTGGTGGAGCGCCCGCAGGTCAATAGGCGAATTGGTTAAACAAACCTCTATATATAAGGAAGAAGACACCGTAGTACCCCGAACTAAACTTCCAGAATTATTAAAAGTCGTTAAGCAAATTGGAAAAGAATATGGATTTAATTCGGTTTGTTACGGGCATGCCGGAGACGGTAATTTGCACATTAATATCTTAAAAGAGCAATTAAGCGACACCGATTGGAATGAAAACGTTCCCAAGGGAATTCGTAAAATATTCGAATATTGTTATTCGGTTGGGGGAACAATTAGTGGAGAACACGGAGTAGGATATGTACAAAAAGAATACCTCGATGTGGTAATGACGCCCACGCATTTTCAATTACTGAAAGGAATTAAAAATACATTCGATCCTTTAGGTATTCTTAATCCCGGAAAATGGATAGAATCGGATTTAGGGTTACCAGTCAAGTAGGCTGTAGGTGGGTTTTTTAGCCTTAGGTAAAGTGAAAATTTAGGGTTGCCAGTCAAGTAGGCTGTAGGTATACGCCTTTGCCTTAGATTGAAAAAGCGGTTTGGTTTTAGCCCAAGTAGCCTCAAATAACGGACTGTTTCTATAGGCATTCAAAGCCTCTTCAGACTCCCAAATACTACTCGTGCAAATGATATGTGATTGGTTAGGCTCTTGCACTAACTGCAGCGATAAACAACCGGGTTGCGCACGGATAAAGGTCTTGGAAGACTCAAAAACAGCAAGGAATTCATTGATGTTTTCGGGTTTGAATTGCATTTCAACCCAACGGTGTATAGGACGGTTACTCATAAAATTCAACTAAAACGGGGCGATCAATGTATATACCCATATTCAAACTGCAATTCCCATTGTTTTGGGCTATTTGCAGCAAATCACCGTATCCGAATAAAGCCAAAACCCGACCCTCTGGCATGTCATTGTAGTCGTTCATAATACCTTCAATCGTGGCCATCTGTGTAAGAATTCGAACCTTACGTTCGTTTCTGAGTTTTTCAAATTCCACTTTATTAATATTGAAATAACAATTCCCATATCCATCAATATACAAACAAACAATGCGCATGGTATTTCCCTTTATGACCGGTTGAACCCACATTTGTTTGTGTGCAATTTCTTTTAATCTGAAAATTTCGGAAAGATTCTGGTTAGAATGTTCCAGTAATCTTCGAACAGCGGGAATGTATATCGCATTTAATGTATCCCATTGGTTACTTCCGTCGTTTGGAACAATATAAAAAGGCAAGTCGTTGTCCTCAAAAGCCAAATGCAAGAAGCCGGAGGCAGGACCAAGGAAAAATTGTTGAAATTTATGGGCAATTACATATCGAGGGGGTTCAGAAGATAAGGTAGTCAAGTGGCAAATATGAACAGTATCAGCCGGGAAGGATCTCATGAACTGTTTTAGAATCAATGCCTGCTCTCGGGTATTCCCCTTTTCTAACGGAATTGCGGTTAAAATGATGGAGGCTGATGGAAACGCCGACGCTAAAGAAGATTGTGCCAAGGTATAATCTATAGTTTCTGTACCATGGTCGCACCAATAATGTATCATGACGTGTCGTTTCCCGTCTCCGCTTTGCATATATTTGTAAAAATAATTCAAAACTCTTGACCGAATTTATCTATCAATTAGAATTTATCAACCCTCAAATGTTTTATGGGCCTCAAAATGCCCATTTGCTCTTGCTGAAGCGCAAGTATTCCAAATTGCAAATTGTGGCTAGAGGTGATGAGATTAAAGTAATTGGCGATGAAGCCAGCATACTAGAATTCCAAGTAGGGATGCAAGTGTTAGAAAAATTGTACACGTCGAGAAAAGAGTTAACAGAATTCATCATTCAAGAAGCCTTGGATATTTCGGGTAGTGGCGATAAACCCGTTGAACTCGCCTCTGATGTTTTGTTCATTGGCACACGAGGTCAACAGATAAAAGCAAAAACTAAAAACCAGCGAAAAATGCTGGAAGCATCGGAAAAAAGCGATATTATTTTTGCGATAGGTCCTGCCGGTACCGGAAAAACGTATACGGCCGTTGCTATCGCTGTTATGGCACTCAAAAATAGAGAAGTCCGAAAAGTTATCCTCACCAGACCCGCGGTTGAGGCCGGAGAAAATTTAGGATTCTTACCAGGCGACTTAAAAGAAAAGATTGATCCCTACCTAAGGCCTCTTTATGACGCCCTAGAGGATATGATTCCGGGTGATAAATTAAAAAGTATGATTGAAAGCAGAACCGTTGAAGTAGCCCCCTTGGCCTTTATGCGCGGTCGCACCCTTGATAATTGCTATGTGATCCTTGATGAAGCACAGAACAGTACCGAATTACAATTGAAAATGTTCCTTACTCGAATGGGTCCCAATGCAAAACTGGTCATTACCGGTGATTTAACCCAAATTGATTTACCCAAAAAACAACAAAGTGGTTTGTTTAAGGCCTTGCGTATTTTGAAAAATATAGAAGGCATTAGTATTATCGAACTCGATACCAGCGATGTGGTCCGCCACCGTTTGGTTAAAGAAATTATTCACGCATACGAAAAAGCAACAGACGAATAAATGCAACCCCAATCTCTCACCGCTACCAACTTCTTCTTTAAGAACCAAACGCATTTTTACCGAGGTAAAGTGCGCGATGTGTATACCATTTCGAACGACCTACTCGTAGTCGTTGCGTGTGATCGCATCTCTGCTTTTGATCACGTGTTACCTAAGAGTATTCCATTCAAAGGACAAGTGCTAACACAAGTGGCCAACCTATTTCTCGACTATACACAGAATATTATCCCAAATTGGAAAATCTCTAATCCAGATCCTCAAGTTACTATTGGTAAAAAATGCCAAGCCATACCCATTGAATTTGTCGTGCGGGGCTACCTCACCGGTCATGCGTGGCGCACGTACCAAGCCGGTGGACGCACCCTCTGCGGGGTTACGCTTCCTGAAGGACTTAAAGAAAACGATCCCTTTCCCGAACCCATCATAACACCTGCCACCAAAGCCAGCAGCGGTCACGACGAAGACATTAGCTACGAGGAAATCCTCAAGCGTAAACTGCTTCCCAAGAAAACGTTAAACGCCTTATATGACAAGGCTTTAAGTTTGTATACAAGTGGGGTAAACTATGCCAAGGAACGCGGATTAATTTTGGTCGACACCAAATACGAATTTGGACTGTATCACGAAGATTTAATGTTAATCGATGAAATCCATACCCCAGATTCATCGCGGTTCTTTTATTTGGATTCATATGAAGAACTTCAGCAAGCGGCTAAACCACAAAAGCAATTAAGCAAAGAGTTCGTGCGTGAATGGTTAATGTCGGAAGGATTTCAAGGATTAGATGGCCAGTTAATGCCGGATATGAATGTAGATATGGTTAATCAAATTTCCAGTCGGTATCAAGAATTATATCGAGCCATGACAGGAACTGCGTTGATGGAACGTTCTTATGAAGATATCTTCACCAATATGCAGGAATCCATTGAGTTGGGGATAACAAAATTGACATAAACTTTAACTTTTGATAAAAAAATAATATTATCGAAGGGTGAAATACGTAAAACATATTCTTTTTCAGCGTGCTCATGCCGCCATGATCATGGCTTTTGCGGCTGTTACTAGTCTTTATTCTCAGAATGTCACCACCTATGCAGGTGTTCAATATACCGACTCTGGTAAATACTTAGGCACCGCAGATAATCCCAGAAATACTGAGTTATACAGCAGACCTCTAGGTATTGCAGTAGATAATAACGGTCGTATTTGGGTAAGCGATGAGCATAATATGATGCTTTTAGATGGCAACACATCCCGAAACCGCGGCGGTTATCGCGGCGATCCAAACAGTTCACAAGCCACGGGTTATTTTGATGGAACCAGCACCGCCTCGCGCTTTACTTTTCCCGCGGGTATAGCGGTTCACCCAACCGCCAACGATATTTATTTTTGCGATCGGGACAATTCTTCCATACGAAAGGGGTCTAAATTCGTAAATTCTTCTAGCGGTACTATTTTTGGTACGTATGCCGGTAAATCCGATTGGTCAGGCGGATATGTAGACGGTAAACTTACCGATGCACGTTTCCGTTTTCCTGAAGATGCGCAATATGACGATTCAGGCATATTATATATTTGCGATTTTATGAATCACTGCATCCGCAAAATATCAGGCGGTAATGTGAGTACCTTAGCGGGTGATGGCAGTCAGAGTGCCGGTTATACCGATGCCACAGGTACAACTGCGCGATTCTCCTTTCCCTCTGGTATCGGAATGGACACCAATGGAGATCTCTTAGTGGCCGATCGCAACAACCGCTGTATTCGCCGTATCAATACCCGAACAGCCGCCGTAACTACGGTTACCAAAGATGTCAACTTTCCCTATGATGTCATTGGCGTAAATGGTAAAATTTATATCTTAGAACCTACCTGTATTAAAGTTTTCGATGGCAAAACCGTAAAGGTATATGCCGGAAGTGCGACAAATTCTGGTTACAAAGACGGTTCTATACAAGATGCTAGATTCGGTCAAATGTTTCATTTTGACTATAATTCAAACGATCAGTGCTTATATGTTGCCGATTACGGAAATAACGTAATTCGCAGAGTTCCGTTAAATCTTGAAGTTACTTCGGATTTTGTAGCTAATAACACCAATCCTATTGTAAATCAAACGGTTGTATTAAGCTCCAAAGCGCAAAATCAAGAAAGTCAAACATGGGAAATCACCCCCAGTTCTTACGTACTTCAAGCAGGTTCGAAACTAACCGATCGAATTGTGTATGTTTCATTTTCCAATGCCGCGTCGTATTCGGTAAAGCTCACCGCTAAAAATCCTAGCGGACAAGCGGTGGCATCTAAAGATAACTATATCAATGTATCTACTAACTCTTTGGCCAAGCCCGTTGCGGATTTTACCGTTACCAATACCTACCCAACACTAACAGTTGAAACGGTGCGCTTGGTGGATTTGTCGGCTAATAATCCAACTTCTTTTGAATGGACAATCACTCCAAATACCTTTACCTTTCAGAATAGTACCACTGCGCAATCGCGCAATCCTGAAGTTAAATTCAACGCCCTTGGTTTGTACACCCTGTCTCTCAACGTCCAAAACGCCAATGGGTCTGATATCGAAACCAAAACGAATTTCATTAAAGTAGTCGGACTCAATACCCACACGCAACAAACGAGAAACGTATATGTGTATCCGAATCCTTCAAATGGACACGTATTTATCAAGGGGCTGTCAATCGGATCCAAAATTCAAGTGCTGGATTTGAACGGCCGTTTGATTGTATCACAAGAGTCAACTTCGGAGTCAATAAGTTTAGAACTTACCCAAGGAATGTACTTCATTCAGGCCTATAGCGAGGGCACTTGGCAGTCTTTAGGCAAAGTTATCATAACGCCTTATTGATTGTAGGAATCAATTGATTACTGGGGTTTAATATGCGATTTATGCAAAAAAAGTGGCGGGAATTAATTTCAAATTCCGCCACTTTTTTATTTTTGGGGAAGCTATTCTTCGTCTTGCTCCTTATACATTTATCGTACCGCTTGTTGGGCGTTTTTCTTTGGATAGAAAGCAAGGATAACTTTTCATTTATAGAAGCCTCAATCAATGGATTCAGACAAGATATATCTGCAGTTTCCTATCAATTATTGATTGTTTTACTTGTATTCATTGGAACGTCTTTAATTCGTTTTTCCGGTCGATTTTGGCTTGCGGGTCTGTTGTTAACAATAGTAACGGCCTACTCCGTATTGATTTGGATTGCCGATGTTGTTATTTTATTTTATTGGGGAAGCCATTTAAACAGCCAAGCACTTGCTTATTTGTCTTATCCGGCCCAATTATTCAATTCAGTTTCGGGTATTTTGGTTTTCGGGTCATTGCTTTCAATTATTGCCTTAGGCGCCGTAGGTATGCGTTTTTTTAAACGTGCCGTAGAATCGCGGGTTTACCTTTTTGACTTTGGTAATTATAGAAACTATGCAGCCTCTGCCGTTTGGTTGGTACTACTATTAATTTTGGCTAGGGGAGGGTTGGGCAAAATACCGTTAAGTATTTCACAGCCCCAGAAAAGCAGTTCTGAAACTAATAACCAAATGGCGGTTAACGCCTTTTGGAATGCCAATTATTGGCTCTTTAGCGCGCCTCAATATCCAGAAATCGAACATTTGCGCTCCAAGCAATATTACCAATCACATTACGTTCAGGATTACCAAGCAATTTCTGGCGATACCAGCAGCGTATTATTAGGGACTTATAGACCTAAAAATTTAGTAATCATAGTAATGGAAGGGGTGAGTGCCCAAACATCCAATTTGTTAGGAGGAACGCATTTCAATGGTTTGCCTTTATTAGACTCATGGGCGCAAATCTGGGGCCGTTGGTCGCCACATTGTTATGCCACCGGCGATAGGACCGATAAAGGCCTTGCCTCAATCTTCAGCGGTTGGCCCGGTCAGCCTTGGCAGGGAATCTTGCACGAACCCGCGAGATTTAAGTACTTACCGCATTTAGCAAACGCTATGTCTAGAAATAGTTGCCGAAGTTCGTTTTACTATGGAGGAGACGCCGACTTCGCGAATATGCGGGCTTACATGTCGGGTGGAGGCGTTCGGGAAATCTTCTCCCAAAAGGAAATGAAAATTAAGGAGAGGCCCGGTAATTGGGGTTTTCACGATTCCGATGTGTTGCAATATGCGTATCGGAATTTATCTAATGAAAAAGGACCCTATTGCGCATCGATACTCACCTTGAGCAGCCACGAGCCCTATGATATTGCTCGGAGTGGAGCAACAGAATTAGAGAAATACTATCAATCGGTTGCGTATGTCGACCGCAGTATCGATGCATTTTTAAGGGACTGTTTTGCCAACGCGCAATTTGATGAAACTTGCTTTTTAATAATCTCGGATCACGGGAAATACCTTCAAAGTTCTTCCACCCATTTTGGTCAGCGGGAATTTTTCAGAATTCCTTTTGTGTTATTGGGAAAAGGCATTCAACAGACAGTGCCTTCTTTGGTGGATCGGTGTTTTTCACAAGCCGATATTTATAGCTCGGTTTTGGATTTGTTTTACGCAGATCGAGATTCAAGGGCTCCTTACAGCCGTTCAATTTTTAGGAACAACCACCCGAATAATGCATTCTTTAATATGGTCCAAGTGGGAGGTTTGATTTCGAAAGAGTCAATTAATTGGTTATCAACAGACAAAATGTCAATAACTTCTGAAATGCCTCTAAATCAATGGGATAGTGCCATTTTGTCGCTAGAATCGGAAATTATTGCCGACTTTTTTAACTTAAAGTAAAACTTATTAGCCTTTTAAACGTCTTAGAATTATTGGCACTGTTTTTGAACCTATATAAACGTTATGGCAAATAAAGTAAAACGAAAATATCTTATTTTGATTGCTTTACTATTGGTTAACGTTGTAGGCTTCTTTATCGCAGATTCCTACTTTAAAAGACAGGAAAGTGAAACGGCTGCTACAACATCCTTCATAGAATCTGCTGCCGCAACAGGAGCAAGAATCTTGTATGCGGATAAAATACTAGGTGTGGGCATCGATTTACTGCGTAAAATAGGAGATTAATCCTTGCAGCAACATACATTAACCCAAACCCAAAAGCTTGAGTGGTTTTTGCTCAAATGGAAAATAGATCACTTTGCTTTTTGGATTACCTATGCCTTGGTTTATGGATTTTTATTTCCCCTAGGTGTCGATTTACTAACCTCTTTTATTATTGCGAACGGTTTATTATTGTTCCATGCCATTGTGGCATACTTCAACAATGATTATTTAATACCCCGTTTGTTATTGCCGCGTAATTACCTTTTGTACATTCTCAGTTTAAGCTTGGCAATTATTAGCGTTTGCTTTCCACTCAGTATTGTCGTGCATTTGGTGGTCATAAATGAGGAACTTCAAAGTTTGGTGTGGTCCGATACGTTTTTTCTCTTCTTAGTTATTAATGTGTTGTTTACGGTTATTACCACTATGGTTTTAAAACTTGTTAAACAATGGTATGAAGATCAAAAAATGACTACCGAATTAAGACAGGAACAACTTCAAACAGAGCTTAAGTTTTTAAAATCTCAAATCAATCCCCATTTTTTATTCAACTCGCTAAATAATTTATATGCCCTAACGCTAGCCAAATCTGATGCGGCACCAGAGGTTGTGCTACGCTTATCCAATATTTTACGTTATATTTTATATGAAAGCAGCGAAGGCCAAGTGTCTATTGGAAAAGAAATGCAACATGTTAACGACTATGTAGCCATTGAACGATTACGATTGGGAGATGCGGTGCGCATCGATATCGATATTGATGTGGATTTGAGAGATGAAATAGTTGAGCCCATGTTGTTCTTGACTTTAGTAGAAAACGCATTCAAGCACAGTGAACAGGTTTTACCCGAAAAACGATTCATTCGTGTACATGCCAAAGGCTTAACCAACGGTTTTAGATTTCTAATCGAAAATTCATACAATCCATCGAAGAAAGGTGCAGAATCTGGGGGAATTGGATTGGTTAACATTAAAAAAAGACTAAATTTAATATATCCGAACAACCACGATTTAAAATCGTCAACTGCTGATGGTGTATATCGTGTGGATTTAATTATAAACTGGTAAATATGAAAATTGTACTGATTGACGACGAACCCCTAGCCATTACGGTTATGGAAAACTTGCTTAAATCACATCCCGAAGTGGAGATTTTAGGCACCTTTAATTCAACACAAGGTTTAGCAGATAAACTCGAGCATTTAAAACCCGATGTGGTCTTCTCCGATATCCAAATGCCCGGTGAAACAGGCTTAGAATTTATTAAAAAGCAGTTCCCTATGCCTTATGCCGTGGTCTTTACTACTGCCTATGCAGATTATGCTGCCGAAGCCTTTGAATTTGAAGCCCTTGATTATTTGGTTAAACCCATTGCTCCAGATCGTTTAAATAAAGCTTTAAAACGCATAGAGGAATATATAGCCTTAAAAGCGGGAAATACAGAAGTGGCTGAAACGCAAGACGATTACGTGTACGTGAAAGTAGATGGAGAGTTTCAGAAAATATTGTATAAAGACATCCATTACGTAGAAGCATTTGCCGATTATGTGAAAATATGGACTGCCCCCGATAAACGCGTTGTGACCCTTCAAACGATGCGCAATATGGAATTAGGGCTCCCAAGTGACCGATTCATAAGGGTACATAGAAGCTTTATCATAGCCATCGATAAAATCAAGTCGATTCAAAATACATCGGTACATTTAATTGGTGCCATTGACGTTCCTGTAGGTAAAAACTACAAGGATAGCATCAATTTGTTGTTGCAGAAAAACAGACTGCAAGGATAATATGTCATACTTGTGTAAATAAATGTAATACCTTTTTTGTAACGCATTGATAGTGTTGTGTTTGTTTTTTCATAAATGGATTTTGTCACTTTTGAATGCAATAAATAATGTGTTTGGTAGTTATACGGTTGTGCGAATAAGTGCACGTACTGTTAATAGATGATTAAATAACTACAAAAGAAACGTGAGCAGATTAGATTACAACAAGATTAAAAGTCTTGCAGCGGGGAAGAGAATTCCGATTAAAGAGTTAGCTAGACTATGCGGATTAAGTGAGCAAGGGTTTCATTACATGCTAAAAAAACAATCTATGCGGGTAGATACCTTCGAAAAGATTTGTGAAGCATTAAATGTAAATCCAGTAGAATTATTTCAACGTGAGGGAGAAGAAATTGATTTGTCTTCGAGCCCATCGTCGATCATTATCAAAGCAAAAGAAGCCGATTACAACGATGCACTAATACAGAAACTCGATATCATTATCGACCTTCTGCGTTACAGAAGCTGATTATCCTAAATATTGGTACGTATGCGAGGCCATTTGGGTCAGCGAATCATTGATTTGTATACCCTCAAAGTGGTATCGCATACGAAGCCAAGTCAAAACCCGCTCAGTTGGCAAGTTTCCAACCATTTGGTCGTTGGCAAATGGACATCCCCCGTATCCTAACATAGCCGAATCAATACGCCTACAGCCCGCGTCGATAGCAGCACTTAATTTTGCTTCCCATTGAAACGGAGACGCATGCAAATGTATCCCGAATGTCAGGTGAGGGAAGGCTTCGGTGCACATTTTGTACAAGATTTGAATACCTTCGGGTGTGGCTTGTGACGTGGTATCGGCCAAACTAAAAATGGTAATCCCCAACGCACTGATTCTAGAAATCCATTCCAATACCTCTATTTCAGAAAACGCATCCCCATAGGGGTTCCCAAATCCCATACTAATGTAACAAACGATTTCTTTACCAGATACATGGGCGATTTCGCTAATCTTCTGTAAAGTGAGAAATGCATTCTCGCGAGAACTATTGGTATTTCTTCGTTGAAACGTTTCAGATACAGAGAATGGATATCCTAAAAACCTAACCCGAAGAAAGGCCGCCGCTCGAACTGCCCCACGCTCATTAGCCACAATAACTAATAACGACGTTGGGCTGTCCATATCTTCAATCGCCCGAATGACTTCTGGCGTATCGGCCATCTGAGGAACGGCCGAAGGATGAACAAAACTGCCGCAGTCTAACACATTGAAACCTACCTGCATGAGTTCGCGCATGTACGCAATTTTAACCTCAGTCGGTATGAAGTGCTTTATGCCTTGCATCGCATCTCGCGGACATTCAATTATCTCAAAATCCATATCGCTCGTATCCGATTAATACCCTACAGACCTTATAAATGATCAAAAAAGTACTGACTTATTTTCTTGTATAAATGCACACGATCACGACCAGAAACATTATGCTTGTGTCCGGGATAAACAAAATAATCTAAATTGGCATTATTGGCTTTGACACATTTCTCCAAAAACATAAGACTGTGTTGCCAGACCACTACATCGTCGTCGGCACCGTGAATCATGAATAAGCGACCGTTCAAATTAGGGGCATAGGTCAATAAATTATTTTTCGCGTATCCTTCGGGATTTTCCTCTGGACGGTCCATGTATCGCTCGGTATACATAATTTCGTAATACTTCCAATCAATTACAGGTCCGCCGGCAACACCAACTTTATAGCTTCCTGGGAAACGCGTCATTAAACTCGTTGTCATGAACCCACCGAAACTCCAACCGTGTATTCCGATTCTATTGGTATCTATATAGTTTAAGCCCTTTAGGAAATTCAAACCGGCTAATTGATCTCTCATTTCAACCTCACCCACTTTGCGGTGAATGGCATTTTCAAATTCCAATCCGCGATTGTCTGAACCGCGATTGTCTAAGGTGTAAACAATATATCCTTTGCTTGCCATATAAGCCATCCACAAATTACCGCCACCAAGCCACGTATTCTGTATCATTTGGGCATGAGGACCTCCATAAACATAAACCACGGTGGGGTATTTTTTTTTGGGATCAAAATCAGCCGGATAAAACATCCGGGTGAAGAGTTCAACACCTTCGTTTTTAATGGAACTTACCACAATTAATCCGATCTCGTAATCGGCAACCGGATTTTCTATTTCCTCTAAAAGAATCGGTTTAACCTCCATGGTATTTCTGATATTCTTAATATATCCATTAACATCAATGGCATACACAGCTCCTGGAGTATTTAGATTGCTAAATTTTATAGTCAACAGCCCTGTTTTTTCAAACCATGTGGGTGTATTCATGCCAAAATCTACCGATAATTCAAATACTTCCCCTGTTACCAAGTGAATAAGCAACGGCGTGCGTTCTATTGCATTTCCAGAAACACCGTCTAAGGTTGAATTAACAATAGCGTATTTGCCGCTGGCATCAAAACCGAGAAAATCGGTAATCACCCAATCGCCTTTACTTAACTGTCGCAACTGGCCTTGTTCATAAATGTATAAGTGATTAAACCCATCACGTTCACTCTGCCAAATGAACGATTCGTTCTGTCCGGGTAAAAATGCAGGACCGTTTTCAGGCTCTACATATTTTTCGTGTCGTTCTTCGAATAAAACCGTAATTAATTCACCTGTTTGCGCGTCGTATTGACGCAATTCCATATGGTTTTGATCGCGATTTACCCAGGCTACATAAATGGATTTTTCATCGGGTGACCATGTAACATTGGTTAAATATTGGTCGTAAGGTCCTTCTGTATTCAAATAAATCACACCATTCTTAATGTTGCGATCGTAAATTCCAATTTGAACCGTATGGCTGCTATCCCCAGCCATAGGATATTTAATACGATCGGCCTTAGCCGGTCTGGTTTGAATTGAAAACAATGGATAATCCGTCACCCGTCGTTCGTCTTGTCGATAAAATGCTAATTTGTTGGCTTTAGGGCTCCAAAATAGACCTTTGGTGATGCCAAATTCAGATCGGTGTACGGTTTGACCGTAAACAATGCCATTTCCACCGTCTTGTGTTAATTGTACTGAACCATCGGCATCGTAAACTGAAATATTATCGTTCACAACCGCTGCGCTCACTATTTTACTACCTTTTCCCCATGGGAGTATACAGGTATTTGGAGTGTTTACCGTGCTGTTCTCTATATATTCTGGGGGAAGAGAATAGGAATAATCAAATTCAACCGATCCCGATTTTTTACGTTGAAAATAAGCCACAATACCATTGCCTTCTATCCAACCTTTATCCTCTTCAGAAAAGTGTATGGTTGCAGATACAGGTGAAAGTGTGCCCAATTGGGATTGAATCTCTTGGGGATATTTATTCAACGAAACGAACCGTTTCCATCCGCGATTTAAAGAATCTGTATGAATCCATAGTGTTTCTTCTTCTAGATTTGTGAGCGAAACTCGGTAATAATGCCGCCCTTTTTCGCTTCGGTTCCAAAAATACTGTTTTAAAATATATCCGTTACCTTCAATACTTTGAAAATCGGAAGTACCAGCGTAGGTTTTCAAACCGAAACAATCTCCAATTTCTAGTTTTTTACTTCCTTGTTTTTCTGCCTGTACTGCAATAGCGTGTTGCCCATTTAAGCGGTATAGCGGAGCCATTAAGGCTAAAATAAATGTGTATTTCGCAATTTTCATGAGCTTTGTAGTAAATGTTTTGCAATTTTGCTGCAATTTACACAATACCTATGCAAAACTATAAAGTTATCATTGAGGAAATTTGGGAACGCCGTGAACTTCTTAAGGAAGAGAATAATATTCTTATCATTGAGGAGATCATCGAAGCCCTAGATAAAGGACATTTGCGCGTTGCAGAACCAACAGATTCTGGTTGGTTGGTAAACGATTGGGTTAAAAAAGCCGTAATTTTATACTTTCCCACCCGAACTATGTCTACAACGCATTCAGGTCCATTAGAATTTCACGATAAAATGCCATTGAAAACGGGATATGAAGCGCTTGGAATTCGCGTTGTTCCTCATGCAGTTGCCCGACATGGTGCCTATATCGCTCCTGGCGTAATTCTAATGCCTTCGTATGTTAACATTGGTGCATTTGTGGATAGTGGCACGATGGTTGACACTTGGGCCACCGTAGGCAGTTGTGCTCAAATTGGTAAAAATGTACATTTAAGCGGTGGTGTTGGAATTGGCGGTGTTTTAGAGCCCGTTCAAGCAGCGCCCGTAATTATAGAAGACGGTGTTTTTGTTGGAAGCCGATGTATTGTAGTGGAAGGTGTGCATGTGGGTAAAGAAGCTGTACTCGGTGCAGGATTGACACTCACCATGAGTACGAAAATTATAGATGCCAATACGGGAGA
>CAMBBZ010000030.1 GCA_945863965.1 Chitinophaga pinensis
TTTTAACAGGGTGCAAAAATAGAACTGATAATTGTAAAAAGCAACTTCCTTCAGGAAAAAATCTTTAAGTAGGTGTGATGCGTTTTAATTAGCTGTGCACCCAAGGCATTTAACATGCTGATCATCTTAGGATTAAAATCACCAATCCACGAAAGCTCAATCCGCTTAAATCGACTTATTTTTGATAAAGCGTCGTGTGATTTCATGATTAAACCCGCTTCTATGCCCTTATTTTGATACTTTGGCACAATTCCGAATATAATTCCGCGGGCCGTTTGAATGCTATTCCTTCGCAATAAAAACAATAACTTGTTCCACAATCCCAATTGGCCATCAAAGTCCTTAAAAACCTCATTCAATTCCAAAATACTTATAAAAAAACCAATGGGTCGGTTTTCGTGATAGGCAAACACCCCTAATTCTGGTAACATCGCTGCTTTCATCTTCCGGAATTGTTTTTGAATTGCCTGTAATTCCAAGGGCTCAAAATCTTCGTGAAAGGCCCATGCCTGATTGTAAACTTCCACAAAATCCAATGCAAAACTATCGATACAACTGAAATCTAAAATCCGATATTCATAGGCCTCATTGCCGAAAGTCCGAGCTGCTATCTTTTTAAAACGTTTCATTTGGAAGTTTTCCCGATCAATTTCATAAGTCGTTTGCTCAATTTCTAACGCATAGCCGGCATTTTCAATTAAGTCCCGATAATATCCAGGATGATAGTTCTCCTGATAACTCGGGCGCCTGCTTCCCGAAATCCATAATCCCCAAAACCGGTCGCGAGAACCAAAATTAACCGGAGCTTGGGCACTCACACAACCCTTTTCCTTCAACCATTTTTCGGCCGACGCTATCAAAGCCTGCGCATACGATACGTTGTTCTCGCACTCAAAGAAACCCCATGAGCCACGGCGTTTGCCCGCTTTGTCTTGATAAAAGGCCGCAATGCGACCCACCGCCGTTCGGTTATCTTCCCCCAAAAGAAGAAAACGCACCGCCTCCCCTTTCTTGAAACTATTGTTTTTTTGGGGATTAAAAACCGCTTCTAATTCGCTTTGAATCGGCTTGATATAGTACAAATCATTTTCATAAATTCGTTCTCCTACCGCATGGAAAGACCGAATTAATTGGGCATTATTACCTATTAATACTATTTCCATCTGGTTTTAACGATATTTTTTCATCGCCAGGCTGATACCCCAGAAACGTGATTATAAATTGGAACATCTCATCGGTTGCCTTCATACTCGAACCACCGTATTCGAATCGTTCGGCCACGGTTTGCGGCGGATTGAACGGATTGAACGGATTGTTTCGGGTATTGTCAAATTCGGCAATTACCTCTATTTTACTACCTCGGGGAATTTTAAGCATTTTTTCATACGTGTAGAAATATTGCCAACGAAAGTCCCATTTCAAAATACGTATTAACGGAATCGTGTCGCCATTGGGCTTTACCGCATACGCTGTTATCGATTTTCCCAAGAGATGCAAATGCGGATTTACGGTGAGCACGGAAATGTCTTCAGGCACCACAAATTGGGTTTTATGCCGGGTTATTTTATTAGCAGGAACCACCAAAGGCGGCTCAATTTTACTCACACCATTGGTACCCAACATCAGTTCTCCCAATCCCCTTTTGGGAGGGATTTTAGTAAAAAACAGATTGATTTTCGATCGATCTACGCGGGTTTTGGCGCTGGGTCCGTAGTGCACGTCGTTGCCGATTATGCTAAACTGCGGACTCACCTCAAAGGTGCCGATACCCTCGGGATACATAGTACCAATAACGCCTGGTAAATAGTTCACGACCGAATGCACCCGTTCGGGTGTAATGCCGTTATCAGCCATTAAATCCAAGTCGGCCTTTTGGCTTTTTGAAACATTGGGCGTAATTTCTACTTTTAATGGATTGGTATTGAAGTTAGACTTTGAACCGGGTGCGTAATTGATCAAATGTCCGTTAAAGTGGTGCATTACTTGCCGCTGATCGGGCACTAATTCAACGGCGCGGATATAGGTTTTTTGGGGTAATTGTGCCGATGTTTTCATGAGGAAAAAACGGTCTTCATCGCCTTGATTTAACACCACCGAATCTAAATACATCACATAATCGGGCGTACCCAAGGCGCTTTCAAAGGGCTTTACTTTTGAAAGTAATGCATTGGGATTTTCACCGGGGGCGCAGCCTTGCTCCACCCAATTTTGAAGGGTTTGTATTTGAGATTCCGTTAATCGCTTCTCTCCAATAAAATGAGAATAAGAAGGATCGGCGGGCCAAGGTGGCATGTAGCGCAAGGCGGTTACTTTTGCAATGGTTTTGGCTTTTTTGCGCACGTTCTCATACGAGGCAAGGACAAATGGCGCGCCGCCGTTTTCGCGGTGACAGGGAGCGCAATTTTCTGTAATTATGGGTTCGATATGCAGATCAAATACAGGCTTGGCGATACCGTTTTCTTTCGAATTGTTACCACAGGAACCAAAAAGTCCGAATACGGCGAATATTCCAATAATAATCCAATTATTTTTCATGATAAAACTCAATATAACAACCTTTTGCATTTGGGAATGGCTTAGTAACGGCTTTGCCTTGTTTGATTTTCGCGATGGCCTCGGTCAGATAATCGCAGGTTTTCACTGTTTTAATCATGCCGGTTTCGTGTGCCCTATCATCGATGGCTCCTTTATACAAGATAACTGCGGCGGAATCGATAATCAGCGCTTCTGGGTATACTTTTATACCGAATTGCCGACACCAAAGCGCGGCAGAGTCGTGAATAATTTCCCCCGAAAAATCATGTATACCATCGAAGTCCCAATATTCCTCCGGCAGCACTTTTATAAGTCTGAAATTCCAATTTTTGGGTAAAGATTTGCGAATTTCGCGGATGGTAGCGGTATATCGAATGCAAAACGGACATTCGTTTGAATAGCTCACCATAAGGGTGTAAGGCGCTTTTTGCAATTCTTTTTTTATCTCGGGGGAAACCGAATCAGGCCTTGAACCGCTACAGAACGCAAGCGCAGCGCTAAGGAGTATTGAAAAGGCGGTTTGTTTTAGCATAGTCCCAAAGTAACATTCCAAATGAAACGGCCACATTAAAGGAGTGTTTGGTTCCTAATTGTGGAATTTCAACGCAGTAGTCGCAGGCATTGATAACCTCTTGCGCTACCCCATCGATTTCATTGCCTAAGATAAAGGCAACGGGTGAATAATCCAAGGTATTTTGCATTAGATCCAAGGCACCGTCGGCTTGTTCTAGTGCGATTAGGGTATAACCCAAAAGTTTCAATTTTGCTAGGGCCTCGAGGGTTGATTTTTCATATTCCCAGTCGAGTGATTTTTCAGCTCCAATGGCTGTTTTGGTAATTTCACGGTGTGGAGGGGTTCCCGTAATGCCGCAAAGGATGATTTTTTGGATTAAAAACGCATCGGCCGTTCTGAAGATAGACCCAACATTATTCATACTGCGAACGTTGTCGAGCACCACTACAATAGGCAGTTTGGGGTGGTCTTGAAATTGTTCGATGGTTTTTCGGTGCAGTTCGGCGTTCCGCAATTTCCTCATACCGCAAAGATACACATGCTTTTGTTGAATAAAGGGGGAAAACTGAGGTGGGTGATGCGGAGCTTGGGCCTTATTTTCGTAGGATGAGTTCGGCGAGCGAGTCAAAGAAGGAAACGCCTTTGATGAAACAATACAATCAGATCAAACAGCAATACCCCGGGGCTATTTTGCTATTTAGGGTCGGTGATTTTTATGAAACCTTCGATAGCGATGCGCGCATTGCTAGCAAGGTTTTAGGTATTGTATTGACTAAGCGATCTAACGGGGCGGCATCGGAAATGGATTTGGCGGGATTTCCCCATCATTCATTGGATACCTATATGCCAAAATTGGTGCGGGCCGGTTATCGGGTGGCTATTTGCGATCAATTGGAAGACCCAAAGCTCACTAAAACCATTGTTAAGCGCGGTGTAACCGAGTTGGTAACTCCGGGAGTGAGTTACAACGATAAAATTCTAGAATCAAACGAAAGCAACTACTTGGCCTCGTTGTGCGAACACGAAGGCACTTGGGGCATTGCGTTTTTGGATATTTCCACTGGCGATTTTCGCTGCGCCGAAGGCGAGCTATTTTTAATTCAAAAAATGATTGCCAGCTTCCGACCGAAAGAATTTGTTTTTCCAAAAAGTCAAGTGAAGTCTATTCTGTCGCATTTTGGTACCTTTAAGTCGCAGCAGATACTCGAAGACTGGGTTTTTCAAAGCACCTACGCTGAATCGTGCTTGCAAAAACAATTTAAAACCCAAAATTTGAAAGGTTTTGGCATTCAACATTTGGGGGCTGCCGTTATCGCCTCGGCTGGGACCTTGCATTATTTGGAACAAACGCACCACCACCAAACCTCCCATATACAAGAAATCAAGCGCATCGACGACAGTCAATTTGTATGGCTCGATGGCTTTACCATCCGAAATTTAGAATTGGTACGTCCGATATATCCCGAAGGCAAAAGTTTATTGGAAGTGATAGACCAAAGTACCACTCCTATGGGAAGCCGTCTATTACAACAGTGGATGTTGCTGCCGCTGAAAGAACTGAGTATTATTCACGAACGCCTTGAAACGGTCGGTGTTTTTGTTTCCGATTTGAATTTGCTGCAGGGGGTACAGCGCGAACTCAAAGAAATTGGAGATTTGCAACGGTTGTGCGCAAAGGTGGCCTTGCGTCGTATTAATCCGAAAGAATTATTGCAATTGTCGCGCAGCTTAAAAGCCCTAGAATCCTTAAAAACATTATTGGGGAAATCGGCATCTACCCGGTTAATCGAGCAATCTAAGAGTATCCGAGATACCCATTCTATATTTCATTCTATCGACGAGCACATTGCCTCAGACGCTCCCATAAACATCAGTAAAGGCGGCATCTTTAATGCGTCCGTCAACGATGAATTGCGTGAATTACGTACGTTGTCGGTAAATGGTAAAGACCGTTTAATTGAAATACAACATCGAGAAATAGACGTTACCGGTATTAGTTCGCTAAAAATCGGTTTTAACAACGTATTTGGTTACTATTTAGAGGTTACGCATGCACACAAGGACAAAGTACCGGCTGAATGGATTCGTAAACAAACCCTCACTACTGCAGAGCGTTATATAACTCCAGAATTGAAGGAGTATGAGGAGAAAATTTTGAACGCGGAAGACCGAATTCATCAAATCGAATTGCAATTGTGGGAAGACTATTTGAATGTATTGTCAGCGGCCATTTTACCGGTACAACAGGATGCCCAAAAAGTGGCAGAATGGGATGTATTGTCCGGTTTTGCTGCTGTGTCCGTGAAACGCCATTATCGAAAACCACTGGTAAACGATGGCTTTACGCTACAATTAAAACAATGCCGCCACCCGGTAATTGAAGCCCTAATGCCGCCTGACCAAAGTTATGTTCCGAACGATATATTTTTGGATAACGAAACGCAGCATATGATCATCCTCACTGGTCCGAACATGAGCGGTAAAAGTGCGGTATTGCGACAAACGGCGTTAACCGTTTTAATGGCCCAAATGGGTTGTTTTGTACCGTGCAGCGAAGCGGTTATTGGACTTGTCGACAAGGTTTATACCCGTGTGGGCGCCTCTGATAATATTAGTTTGGGGGAAAGTACGTTTATGGTGGAAATGACCGAAACAGCGAGTATTTTGAACAATTTGAGCGATCGTAGTTTGGTACTCTTAGATGAGATCGGTCGAGGTACCTCTACTTACGATGGCGTGAGTTTAGCTTGGAGCATCGCGGAGTACATCCAAAGTCATCCTGGCAAGCCCAAAACGTTATTTGCGACCCACTACCATGAATTGAATGAATTAGAGGATAAGTTGTCAGGGGTTAAAAACTACCACATCGCCGTTAGAGAAAAAGGCCAGAATATTGTTTTCTTGCGCACCTTAGAACGCGGAGGCAGCGAGCATAGTTTTGGTATACAGGTTGCCCAATTGGCCGGTATTCCACAATCCGTATTGATACGAAGTTCTGAGATTTTACAGCAGCTCGAAAATTCTCGCTTAAAGAACCAGCACCGTAAAACACTCAAAGAAACAGAGGCCAAATCGGTTTATCAGATGAATATGTTCCAAACCGCGGATCCAAAATTTGAAGCGTTAAAACTCCATTTATCTCGAATTGATATTAATACGCTATCACCGATAGAAGCGCTGCTGGAGTTGCAGAAAACCATATCAATGTTGAATTATGAATGATGAATTATGAATTATGAATTCTATGCCATTCATAATTCATAATTCATAATTCATAATTAAAATGCGTAGGTACAGCCTATCGATGGCATAAACGGCAGCTGATTTACCCGCGTATTGCGCACGCGATCGAAGTAGAAAATATTTGCTCGGTCGTACACGTTTACAATACTAATAATGGATTTAAACTCTCGACCTTTAGGTAAGTTCCAGACTTTACTGGCTGAAATATCCAAACGGTGATAATACGGCAAACGGCCTCGATTGATGTTCCCGTATAGTATTCCAAGTGCCCCGTTTTGCGCGGTATAATCCGTAGCAATACCGTCTTTGAAGTCGTATTTCTCGTAATATCCTTGTGTTTGTGTAAAGGGGAAGCCACTGCCTAAATTCCAACGAATCGATAAGTCGGTTGGATTCTTTTTATTAAAGGTATAGCTCACAACGAAATTGGCATTATGACGGCGGTCGAACACAGGTTGATAGGTCTGATACCCATCAAATCGATTCACATAGGTCAGAGAATAAACGCTCCAGATATACCATTTTTTATCTTGGTACTTTAAGGAAATATCTCCTCCATAGGCATCACCCGTTTCAATCACAAAATCTTGTCGGATCCGTTCGGGCTTGTCTTGATTGAATTGATCGTCTTCAAACAATTTATCTCGGTTTATATTGGTAATCTGATTGAATATTTTCACAAAGCCCTCAGCATTTAAGGTCAGGTTTTTGGTAAGTCTAAAATCCGTTCCTATTACACCATGTTCGGCTTTTTGAAGTTTGTGGGTTACGGGCTGTCCGTTGAATGATTCTGGAAGATTATCGGGTCCTGATAAAAAGCCGTAAAACAAATTAACCACATCTCGATCGCTAATTGCCGATAGTAAGTTTTGTGAGTACCGTCCTATTGCCATTTTAATTCCCCACCCTTTGTACGGGGTATATCTCATTTGAAGCCGAGGTTCCAAACTTCTGTTGGCTAACGAGGCATAATATTGGGTTCTCACCCCAATATCTGCGATGAAGTTTTTCCGCACCAATCGATAATTGGCGTAGGCATTAAGTTCGGTAGTGCTTTCTAATTGACTAATGCGGCGGTCGTTACTGTTATAAATTTGGAAATTGGTTTGAAATCCATTGATTTCAAGACCCCACTTAAAGGCATCTTTTCGGAAATTGTAGTTGAAATTCATGCCGAGATTGAATCCGCCAATATCACTACTGCGGGGTTTATTATCGGATTCTAACTGTTCTATGCGATAATTACTGTAAAGAAAATAGCCATCAACACGTGTTTTTGCTTGTTCGGGAACCACCAAAAACTTCCCTCCGATACCAGTGGATTGCCATCCATAGCTAGTCGTATTGGGGAAGTCAACCATGTCACTGAAATAAAACGCATACAAACGGCTATAGCCTCCATTGGCAGAATTGGCGCTAAATTTCACGAAAAAATCGGCAAAATTATAGGGCAGACGCTCGGGATTGGCATAATTATAGAGCAGTTTAGAGGATTGTTTAAGAAATGAATTTCTGAAGGAAAACGCCAAACTAGAATTGCTTTGGCCGGGCTTAAACTTTTTAATGGGTCCTTCAAGTATTACCTTAGACGTAAACGTATTGAGTCCTAAACGGGAACGCCAACGGTTTCGATCGCCATCGCGGGTTTTAACATCCACCACGGCAGAAATACGTCCACCGTACTCGGCCCCAAATCCAGCGGTATACACTTCGGTATTTTCCATAAGATCCGGATCGAAAACGGAAAACAAGCCGATAGAATGAAAGGGATTGTAAATCGTCATTCCATCGAGCATTACTTTATTCATAACGGGAGCGCCACCACGAATGTAAAGCTGACCGCCTTGGTCGCCCGAAAAAACGACACCGGGCAACACTTGCAAATATTGGATTAAATCCGGCTCTGCTCCCACCGAGGGTAGTTTCGCTAAAATTTTCGCATCGAAACTTTGCACCGAAACTTGGGCATCTTTACGCTGGGCCCTAACAGAAATTTCAATTTCCTGCATGGTAATAATGGGAGTAAGATATAAATCCCGCTTGGTATTGGCTCCTTCATTAATCATTACTTGCGTGACCAACGTATCAAACCCGGGTTTAAACGCAATAATGAAATAGGTACCGGGTTTTAATTTGGTTACGGCGTAGTATCCGTCGGCCTCTGATTGGGTAATATGCGCTTCTTCGACAAGTAAAACTTGAGCTCCAGCAAGTCGATCCCCGTTCTGGCTGTTGTATACAAAACCCCTAACATCTCCCGTTTCTGCTTGCTGTGCTGTGATCGAATTTCCCCAAAAAAGGAGAAAAAATAACAGGATACTCCCTATCGTTCTCATTAATTGAGCGAAAATACGGAAAGTGCAATAGATTCTCTAATTTTGCGCCGATGGTTTACCGTTTTAAAGTATGGTTTGAGAACTTCGATGAAGTAATCCGTTGGATTGACATCAAACCCAGTTGCAACTTCAAAGAGTTTCATGACGCAATCCAAGATTCCATTGGATTCGACAAAAAAGAATTGGCAAGTTTTTACATAAGCGATTCCAGATGGAAACGTTTATTTGAGATTATGCTGGAAGACATGACCGATGGCGGTGGAAATTCAGAAGATAGTTTACCGGTGGTAACCATGGTTCAGGCGAGATTGCGTGATTATGTGAACGACCCCCACCAACGATTTGTATATGTTAGCGATTATTTGGCTAATTGGACGCTGTTGTGTGAGTTGGTTTCGATTGAAGAACCCAAAACTACAGTGGCGTATCCGTTGATGCACAAAAGCGAAGGCAAGGCCCCTCGACAACGTGAAGATAGCAAATTTAAAATGCTTGATGACAACGAATTTGATGTACTTGCGGCCAAAATATTGGCATCTAAAGGCATCAAAAACGATTTAACCGAAGAGTTCAATCAGTTTGGCATCGACGAAGAAGACGAAACCGATGGTGAAGTGCGCGACGAAGATTCCGACGACGATAGTTTTCCTTCCTTTGGTAAGGAAAGCGAAGATACCGATTACTAAAAAATATGAAAAAGGCGAATCAAGTGTATGTGATTGCGGGTCCAACCGCATCAGGAAAAACCGCCTTAGCCATTAAATGGGCCCAGGAATTAGGAACTGAAATTATTAATTTCGACAGCCGGCAGATTTATCATGAATTGCGCATTGGAGTGGCGCGACCCCTTCAGGAGGAGTTATCGTCGGTAACGCACCACCTAATGGCCTCGCATTCCATTCTAAATCCCCTAAATGCGGCAAGCTTCTCTACCCTAGCTCGGGAAATCGCCCTTGATTGCATCGAGCGAAACGGCAGTGTGGTGTTGGTAGGTGGAACCGGTTTATACTTGAATGCCTTTTTAGAGGGTCTCGACGAATTTCCACCGCTTAAGCCAGAATTACGTGTCGAAATACAAGCAATATTTGACCAAGAAGGAATTGAGGGACTTACAAAATCTTTACTAGCATTAGATTCAGCGGCACTGGAATGGGTTCAAAAAGACAATCCCGCACGTTTAATGCGTGCCTTAGAAATAACCAAAGCTTCGGGACTTCCCGTATCAGAATGGCGAAAAAACAAAGGCGAGAAGTTCCCGTTTGAGGCAAAAATTATCGCTATTGAAAGAGATCGCAAGCAACTTTATGACCGGATAGACAAACGGGTAGATTTAATGCTAAACGAAGGATTGGAAGCCGAAGTTCGTGGACTAATAGACTACCAAGAATTACCGGTGATGAAAACGGTGGGATATCAAGAGTTTTTTGATTATTTTGCTGAAAACAACACCTACGAGCAAACGATTTCATTGATTAAGCAAAAAACCCGTAACTACGCCAAACGGCAAACAACGTGGTTCAAAAACAAAACGAACACCGAGTGGATTTCCCCAGAAAAACTAAAAAAATACTCTTTATAACACCATGAACGACGCACTCATTAGTTTATTCACCCTAACCATTTTAGAAATCGTTTTGGGTATCGACAACATCATTTTTGTAACCATATTAGCAGGTAAAACAAGCCCAGAAAAACAGGGTCGCGCCCGAACTATCGGTTTATTTATGGGAATGTTTGTACGCATTATTTTGCTATTTGGAATCAATTGGATTCAACGCCAAGATCACACCTTATTTAGTTTTGCTGGACATGATTTTTCCGGAATGGCCCTATTGTTAATTGCAGGCGGTTTATTTCTACTTTTCCAAAGTGTCCGCGAAATCCACTTAAAAATGAGGGGCGAAACTCCAGAAGTTCAAGAAAAGGGCACAAAATACAATTGGACCACCCTAATGTTGCAAATGTTACTCATTAACGTGGTCTTTAGCTTGGATAGTGTGATAACGGCTGTAGGTATGGCGAAAGAATTATGGGTTATGGTAGCCGCTGTTGTGATTTCGATGATCGTGATGCTCCTTGCTAGCAAGCCAATTGCTGAATTTGTCAATGCCAATCCTTCCATTAAAATATTAGCATTGTCGTTTTTGGTATTAATCGGCGTTTCTCTTTTGGGGGAAGCCTTTGGACAACACATCAACAAAGGATATATTTACTTTGCGATGGCGTTTTCCTTTTCCTTGGAAATTATCAACCTACAAATTGATCGCCGGGCGGCACGTAAATAATCTAGCAACGTTGGATTCCTAATTAAGCAGAAATCCAAACATAACGTCCTTGGGTGGAATCCATTTGCGGAAATCCACCCAATTTAAATGCCCACTCCATCCAGAATAGTCGACGTTCCTGGGGGGCTGATTCATTAAACACCGTGGTTTTCAAATTTCTTAACTGCTTGATTTTTGGTGCAATATGTCCTTCAAATCCTGATTCCATAAAGGCATCTGCGGTTTGTTGAAGTGCTTTCAATATCGCTTGGTGCTCTTTTTTGATTTCTTTTAATTGGGGATGTTTGATTTGATACAAGGACTCCCATATCTGCTCAAATTGCGTTCTCAAAAGGGGTATTTGAACATTCAACGCTAAATTTCCGTATTCGTGCGACATCAGATGCTCTAATAATAGGCTCTCTGATTCGAACCACCTGTCTTTAGTCCACGGAAATGCGTCTAATTTTTTATCAATTCCGGGTGCATTCAAATGCATCATGAGGCGTAAATCCAAAATGGGGATAGCGCCCCCGTGTATCGCAATCAATTGCGGAACTTGGAGCCAGTACAAACATTCAGCGGGACCTCCTATATAAACGAGGTTGGGCAAAATTCGTTGCTGATAGGCGGGTCGGAGTAACGCGTTCGCTGAAAAGCGTTCTGGCGCTTGTTGTATTTCTTGCTGTAATGTTGAAAGATCCCAATTAAACGCGCCGTTTGCAGTTTGAAAGGTGTTTGCATTTAATCTATCAATGCGCAATCTGTCGTTATTTCCATAATAAAACATCGATGTTTGACGCGGTGTAATGGGGATTTTAAGTCCCAATGATTTCATTTGCTGCGCTTGTAACTGAAGCACTTGATAGGGCTCTTCACCCAACTCACGAAGCCAAATATCTGACGTTAGTTGCTTCCACTCTACTTCATTAGGGTCTACAATCAATAATCCATCTGAGCCGAATAGGTTATGCAATAGCAATCTAGTTGCATTAGATAGTGAAATACCGGCACCATAAATACCCTCAAATTGCTTTAAAAAATCGATTACCCGCTCGTCGTGCTGAAAATCGGCTTGCATTTGTTGGAGCACCTCCGCAATCCCTTGGGTATCAAATTCCCCTACAGGACCTTTAGCAGGCCGCTCCCATTGATACTGTTTTCCTAGAAACGGAATTGATTTGATTTCGTCAAAATCATGATCTTCCGTAGCCATCCAAAATATGGGGACTATTGTTTTATGGGTTTGTTGACTTAAAGCGGCCGCGCGATCGATAACCGACTTAACCTTAGCCCAAACAAAAGCAGGTCCCAAAAAAGGATGTATTTGTTGACCTGTAGTGACGCTAAATCCTTCAGAAGTGCTTAAAGCCTTTAAATTAGATTGTTGCTTAGGGCTTAATTTAAGTGCTTTATGTTGGGCCTTGAGGACGCGACTTAACACGTCTCTATAGTTCTCATCAAAATGCGTTTGATAATGGCTTATAACCGCTCCAACACCTTGATAATCGAATGTTCTTGGATAGAGTTCACTATAGTTTCCCTCAAGAAACTGTTTTACATCGGGATTAAGCAGTCCGTTGGGTATATGGGAAAACGCAACCGACATTACAATTCGCCTTTCAGGTCGTAATGTGATGCTTCCGTGATTTTCACGTCGGCAAAGTCGCCCATACGGACATAATTTTGATTGATTGGAACCCATACTTCGTTATCCACTTCGGGACTGTCGTATTGAGTTCTGCCCACAAAAGAATCGTCCTCTATACGATCAAAAAGCACCCGCTGGGTAGTACCCACCAAGCTTTGATTGAATCCATAGCTGATATCCATTTGCTGCTCCATAACGCGGTTGGCTCTGTCTTGCTTTTGCTCTTGAGTTAGGGTATCGGGCAAGGTGTGGGCGAACGTATTGTCTTCGTGTGAATAGGTAAAAACACCGAGGCGTTCAAATTTCATTTGGGCCAGGGCCTCTAGCATTTCTGCTACATCCTCTTCTTCTTCGCCAGGGTGTCCGACTAACATTGTTGTGCGCATGGCAATACCTGGCACACGGGCTCTGATTTCCTGTACCAACTCTAAGGTTCGCTTTTTGGTAATTCCGCGGCGCATCGACTTAAGAACGCGATCGGTAATATGCTGAATGGGCATATCCAAATAATTGCAAATATTAGATCTTTCGGCCATTACATCGAGCACATCTAAGGGAAATTGAGAAGGGTAAACGTAATGTAAACGCATCCATTCAAGTCCGTCGACATCACTGAGTCGCTTCATGAGCTCGGCCAAGTTGCGTTCCCCGTACAAATCAATTCCGTAGGAGGTAGCGTCTTGAGCAATGAGCATTATTTCTTTGGTGCCATTCGTAACGAGTCCTTTGACTTCTTTTACCAATTGTTCTATCGGTTTAGAAACATGCTTGCCACGCATTAGGGGTATCGCACAAAAGGAACAAGGGCGGTTACACCCTTCCGATATTTTAACATACGCATAATGCTTGGGCGTTGTTTGTAAACGTTCACCCAATAATTCATGCTTATAATCGGCACCTACGCTGCGCAACAACTGGGGCAACTCCAGCGTGCCAAACCAGGCATCAACTTCAGGAATATTGGTTTCTAAATCTTCTTTATATCGGTGGGAAAGACAACCGGTAACTATGAGTTTTTCAATTTTGCCTTGGTTTTTGGCTTCTGCATATTCCAAAATAGTATTAATACTCTCTTCTTTGGCATTATCGATGAAACCACAGGTATTAATAATCACAATATCGGCTTTGTGCGCATCGTTTTCGTGCTTCACATCGAATTCATTAGCCTTTAATTGGGCCATCATGACTTCAGAATCAACCGTATTTTTACTACATCCTAATGTAATAACATTGACTTTTGGTGTTTTGGCGGATTTTGTTTTCATGCTGAAAAAATCGAGGAGATAAATGCGGGTTTATCAAAAAGTTTTAAATCGTTTGCTTGTTCTCCAAGTCCCATGTATTTAACGGGAATATTAAAGGTATGACTCACCCCAATCAGAACACCTCCTTTTGCCGTGCCATCGAGTTTCGTTACCGCAAGGGCATTAACTTGGGTGGCTTGGGTAAAGGCTTTGGCTTGTTCAAATGCATTTTGTCCGGTAGTGGCGTCGACTACTAACAAAATCTCATTCGGGGCGTCTTCTTTGAATTTTTGTATTACACGTTTAATTTTAGACAACTCGTTCATGAGTCCTACTTTGTTATGAAGGCGACCGGCGGTATCGATAATAACCACATCAACATTTTCTTCAACGCCTTTTTTAACGGCATCGTAGGCTACAGCTGCGGGATCGGCATTCATACCATGACTCACAATTTCAACACCGGTTCGGTCTTTCCAAATTCCAAGCTGATCTACCGCGGCGGCTCTGAATGTATCGGCAGCACCTAAAACAACGGTATGACCTTGTTGGGCGTATTGATAGGCCATTTTGCCTATGGTTGTGGTTTTACCGACGCCATTCACCCCAACCACCAGAATGACATAGGGTTTTTTCTGATTGGACAAATCAAAGGAACTTGCTACGGGGCTTTGCACCTCGGGCATTAGTTGATCTGTGATCTCGGCGAGCCATTGGTTGATATTTTCGGCTTGTTCAAATCCTAAGTTTTTTGCACGGTGTTTGATGGCATCGATGATTGTTTCCGTTGTTTCAATTCCAACATCCGAAGTAAGCAAAGCTTCTTCGAGTGCCTCTAGCACATCGGCATCAATTTTACTTTTACCGCTTAAAATAAGTCCTATTTTCGAAAGCAAACTGCTCCGCGTTTGCTTTAGGGCTTCGCGGGTGGCGCTTTGATCATCGGGACTTGCTTTGGATTTCTTTTTGAACCAGCTGAACATAATTGGTATTGCTAGGGTATAAACAAAAAAAGCCCCTCTATGGAGCTTTAATGTGTAATTATTTTACATTATTTTTTGGCCAGTACGTCTTGTACACGTTCTGTAGATACGATTTCCTCGCGGAATGTGTATGCACCTGATTTAGCAGATCTGATGGTACGGATTACCTTTACCATTTCAGGACCACCTTCTTTTTTAAGTGTTGCTACTACCTTCTTTGCCATTACTTGATTTCTTTATGAAGAGTTACTTTACGCATGTAAGGATTGAACTTCTTAAGCTCTACTCTTTCGGGCGTGTTTTTCTTATTTTTTGTAGTGATGTAACGGCTCATGCCGGGAACACCAGTACCTTTTTGCTCAGTACATTCTAATATAACCTGAACGCGATTGCCTTTTTTTGCCATCTTTTAGATTTTACCTCTCTTGAACAAATTGTTTAAACACGTGGATACGCCTTTTTTATCGATGGTTTTAATAGTCGAAGCGGTTACCTTCAATGTAATCCACTCACCTGTTTCCTCGATAAAGAATTTCTTAGTCTGTAAATTCGGATAGAATCTACGCTTCGTTTTCTTATTCGAGTGAGAAACACGGTTTCCTTTTAAAGCCTTTTTGCCGGTTAAATCACAAACTCTAGACATAGTTTTTGGGGTTGCAAATATATGAAAAATGTTTAAATACTCAAAGCGTTTAAGAAATCTTTTTACAATTTCCTCGTTTTGCTTCAATCGCCTGAACGCTTATCCACAAAATCAAGAGGGCTAAAATACCCGCCTGACGCTGAGCCAAACTTTCAAACATCGAAGCTGCAATAATCGGTACTCCTACGAACAATACCAAGCGCCAAGGTAAAAGTTTTATCAAATAAGCGATAAATAGTCCCCAAGCGAGCAAGGCAACCGGCCAACCATAGGTTGCAGCCCATTGCAATGTTTGATTGTGCGGACCTATCCGGTTGCTGATATACAACGACGTGTGTTGTCGTTCGTACGACGCTAAGAGTTCGGATTCGAACTGTGCCGACCCTACGCCTAAAAATGCCTTTTGTTTGTTTTCTAAAATACCCCAAGTCGCTTTCCACGCCTCAACCCGCTGACCAACGCTTTTGTGATTAAGATCGCCCCCACTCCACAACGCTGTCAAATCTTCCTGGGTATTGCGAATTCGGTTCTTTACGCTCGGAATTTGTATCATTAGTGCGCCTAAAACGACCAACCCTAACAGCACGTATTGGGGCCTAACCTTAAACAATTTGGATTTCGACCTAAGTTGAAACAGTATCCAAATAAGAATCCCTAGCCAGTAACCCAACAATCCCGTTCGGGCTGAAATAATATGTAAGGAAATAAATAACAATCCATAAAGCGACATAAAAATCCATCGGTTTTTGGGATTGCTTAACCGAGGTAAAAACAACGTCATACCCAATAAAACAGCCGTAATCAGTAAGCTAAATTCGATATGATATACCTGCGAAAACAAAGGTAGTGGCTTGGACTCTAACACCATTTGGGAAAGAAAGCGCCAATCTCGCAGGTAATTGAGTAATGACGCACCCGCAATCCACCACAAGGGCAAGGACAAGGCCATAAAAAACCGCGTAGAGGCAACGTTCGAATTATTAGGAATTACTAAAATAATCGGTATAAAAAACCAGGGGAGCATTACCTGCAGGGCGCTCCAAGCCGAAGAAATAGGCGTACCCGAATAACAATCAATTCCAAACATGAGGCCCATGAGTCCAATAAACGCAGCTTGAAACCATAGCGTACGGCGTTCAAAGGCTTCCCCAAAAAAGAAAACCAAGCCGGAAATTATCATAAGTATGGTTGAAATAGAAGTCAATGCCGGAGAAAAATGGATACTAGCGGCGGCTACTACCAAACTCCCAAAATAAACCGATGTAAGCGTTTTAGGGCTTTGGTACCACATACTGAATTTTCAGTTCGGCGAAAGGACTTTTGATGCCTAGCTTTTCGGCCAACAACGGCGTAATCATAATCGAATCTGAGCCTTGTTTTTCGCGCTTGCCTTGGCTCAGGGCATAGATCATTTGCTGGGTTTCAGGATTTACCAAGCCAATGACTTGGTTACTCGGCACGCCTTGCATCCAAATGTATAACTTTGTCCATTCGCCTGCATTCATCATACTTGAGTCAAGGACAGTAACTTTTTTGGTATCTGATTTCGAAACAAACTCTGTTTTAACGGAACTACTTCTTTTTTCTATAATTCCCCCTTGTATTTCCGAGTTTACCACGGGAGGCTTAGCCGCTTCAACCACAATAGGGGCTTGAACTACTACATGGTTTTTAGGCGTTACTGTTGCGGGTATAACGGGAGCTGTTGCGGGTATAACGGGAGTTGCTTCGAGCATTGCCACACCAGCTTCTATTGGAATTTTAATCGTTTGACCCACTGATATTTTATCCTCCGTTAATTCGTTTAAGTCTCGAATCTGACTCACTTTTACATTGTATTGCTTCGATATCTGATATAAGGTTTCACCCGACTTTACTTGGTGTTCCAATACCTGTTGTTTTCTCGATTCTACCCCTAGTTTTTTTCGCACATTCAATTTAATCCCTGGTTGCAGAACGCTAACTATTGGATTCAATTCGCGAAGCTCTGAAACGGTCATTTCATAATCACGGGAAATTTTATACAAAGTTTCCCCCTCTTTGACCACATGTATCACATTCAAAGGGGTTTGAGATTGCGCCCATGAAATTCCGATAAAGCTAATCATAAATAGTAACGTACGCATAATTCAAAAATACGGATTATGGACCAAGCACCCAAGTGGAATATCCACAGCCAAGCAAAGTGTCGTTAAGGCATATGAGCCATCCATTCCATTGGAATTGGCTTTATTTGTCCACGCTCGAGATAGATCATTTTATCGGCCACGCTGCTCGCAACAGCCAAATCATGTGTGATAAACACAAAAATTAATTGTCTTTCTATTTGTATTTTCCGCAACAATGTCAAAACCTGTTGTTGCACCAGTGGGTCCAAAGCCGCAACGGCTTCGTCTAAAATCAAAATACTCGGATTGGCCGCAAGCGACTTGGCTATACACAAGCGTTGACGCTGACCTCCACTCATTTGTGTAGGTCTTTTTTGCCATAAATCCGGTCC